>CAKRNX010000005.1 GCA_934371475.1 uncultured Lachnospiraceae bacterium | reverse complement strand
TCGCGCGCGGAACAAAAGCTGTGCTGCCAAAGCAGTAGCCCGCGGGGTGTGTGAAGCACACTTTTGTTCTCTTTCACAGGAAATTGCGTCCTGTGAAAGAAAAAGCCTCCGGCAAGATGCGCAGCTCGCAGAAAAGAAGTCTGCTCGCGCGCGGAACAAAAGCTGTGCTGCCAAAGCAGTAGCCCGCGGGGTGTGTGAAGCACACTTTTGTTCTCTCAGAAAATCGCTTCTTTCAAAATAAAACTTTAAGAAATTATGCTGTTTACATGCCGGGCAGAAGAGTTTATACTCTATGTGAGATAAAATAATGAAAAGTATTGCAGCTGAAAATGAGATTATTTTTGCTTCGGGAGAAGCGAAAGAAACGCAGGAATCCTGGTTGCATTTCTGCGATAGAGTGTGTTAAAAGGAGATTTTCAGACACGCTCTAAGGGGATAATAGGGGATATAAGATAAGGAGGATAACAATATGAAGATAAGATCCCGCAGATTGCTTGCGGTTCTGATGGCAGCATCTATGCTGACAGGCCAGAGCGGATTTACAGCGCTGGCGGAGGCGGAGACAGAGACAGCTGCCGTGCAGGCAGAAGCACCGGCTGAGACAGCGGCAGAAGTTCAGACGGAAGCGCCTGCGCCTGCCACAGAGGCTCCCACGGAGGCGCCGACAACTGAAGCACCGGCTGCGGAGGCTCCCGTTACGGAAGCACCGACAACCGAAGCACCGGCTGCGGAGACTCCCGCTACGGAAGCGCCGGCAACCGAAGCACCTGTCACAGAGGCACCCGCCACGGAGAATCCATCGGGCGGAGATGATATTTTTGAGACAGAGGCGCCAACGGAAAACGTAACAGAAAAAGTAACGGAAAAAAATACAGAAAAAACGACAGAGAAAGAAACAGAGGAAAAAAAGCAGAGTTTTTCTTATTCTGACGGTAAACTGAATGTTTCTGTTACCCTGGAAAAAAAATATGCGCTGCCGGCCAGTGCCAAGCTTCAGGTCAGTGAGCTGAGCGAAAGCGCTGTACAGAATATGGCAGGGCAGATCAGGTCTCAGGAGGTCCAGGGACACAGAGAACTGGCCGTTGTACATTATTACGAAGTGACATTTACCGTTGATGGAAAGCAGGTAAAGCCTGATGGCAAAGTGACTGTCAAGGCCGACTTCAAAAGCGGACTGGATCTTGGTCTGGTAAAATACGCGCAGGGTGCAGCAAAATTATATGTGTCGGATGGTTCCGGCATATCTATGCAGGGCAGCCTGTCACTGAATAACGAGCTGAAAGTCGCACACGCTGATGTGACATTAAAGAATGGTACAGTGTTTGCGGCAGTCGGAGTGCAGAACCATCAGAATAACGGAGATGCTGTGACAAAAGACGGGCTGGAGAGCGCGCTGAACGGGGCTTCCCAGTATGCGGTAGTTGCCAGAGATTACACCGGTTCACTGAAAAAACATGTGGAAACCGAAAAAGCAGCAGATATTCTGAGTGGACTTTCCGATTATTCTGTATCGATCGCCAATGGCGTAAGTTCAGACAGCGTGACTGTGGTAAATATATACGCCAGGGAGGATGGCACAGTAGATACAGAACCAATGGATGAGATCCTTTTGAATGGGGCGGTTGATGTATCAGATGAGACGGTACTGGTCAATGTGATTGCAGCTTATGCAGACCAGTCTCTGAGGGTGCCGGTTTATACTGCTGTTTATCAGGGCAGCGAGGTGTCCGGTGATCATGCATCCTATGCAGGACGGATCGTATACAATCTGGCGGCGCAGGATGGCAGCGGATTTGGTGCATATACCGGAAGCGCGTCTCTGGAAGGAAAAGAAATTGGTACCTGTCTGGCTCCGGATGGCATTGTGGATGCATCGTCAGGTGTGCTGGGGGCTGTCTATGCGGCGCAGGTAACGACGGATTCTGTGGAAATGGCTGTAGTGGGAAAGGATGGCACAAAAGCCACAGAAAAAAAGGATAAGAAGGCAGACAAAAAAGAGACTGCAGCAGATGATAAAGAATCAGAAACTGTGAGTGAGACGACAGAGACAGAGCAGGAGACCGAAGCACTCAGTGAGACTGCGGAAACAGAAAATCTCAGCGAAGCCGCAGAGACGGAGCAGGAGACTGAGATGGTCAGTGAAGCTGCGGAAACCGAAACGTCGGGCGAGACTTCCGCAGAGTCAGAAAGTGAGCTGGCTACTGAAGCCGGTTCAGAAGCGGAGAGCGAGAACACTTCCGAGGCTGAAAGTGAGAGTGAGACGGAGGGAGTGATTGAGGAAACTGAGCTGGAGACAGAATCCGAGAGCGAAGATATTGTAGATCCTCAGACTGCCGAGTCAGAACAGGAGACTGTGGTTCTGCCGGCAGCCAGTGTCGATGCCATGCGTGTAAAAAAAGTTGACGCACAGGGACAGGCGGTAGCCGGAGCAGAGCTGGTGCTGGAGGCGGCAAAGGATGTGACTGCAACGGCGGAAGTGACAGTAACAGATTTCAAGACAGGCAAGACGCTTACCTACCGGGCTAATCAGAAGGTCTACAGTGATGGACAGGAGATCTGCCGCTGGACTACGACGGATGAGGCCGCAGGCATGGAGATCAGTCAGTATCTGGCGACAGGCGGTTCCTACCGGATCCGTGAAGTGAAGGCTCCGGATGGCTATACGATCGCACCGGATCAGACATTTACAGTAGAAACAGATAAAAATAAAAAGGCAGTGGTAAAGAGTGCTGACGGAAAATCAATCACAGAGATTTCCATGATTGATTATGAGATTGCGGCAGAGGGTCTGCTGACATTGGCAATCGGTGTGAGAGATACCGAAGATACCACAGGCACTGTTTATCTGGACGGCGCAGAGTTTGCCATCAAAGATGCAGACGGCGCGGTGCTGACGGATAAGACCGGAAACCCCTACACATTCCGCACGGTAGCCGGGATTACAACGATAAGCTTTGATACAGGACTGTATGAGGCTCTGACGAAGGATCTGGAAAACGGCAGTTCCCGGGTATTTACAGCAGCGCAGATCAAGGCCAAATCCGGTTATCAGATGGATGGTTACACGGAGGCTCAGTTTACAATCAGCAAGGATGAGAACGGCGGTGTGACGCTGACGGCAACATCCCGGTATGAGGAACAGCAGGATGGCAGCCGGGTAATCATCTTCAGAAACAAGAAGGTATCAAAAGATGCAAAAGGGAGTATTGCTGCTACGGTAAGGAGTTATTATAACAGCAAGCAGATATATGCGACAACAGGAATTACCCATTATGTGGCGCTGTTTTCAGACAAAGAGAAGACAAACCGTATCAGCGATGTGAAAAAGGCAGATATCAAAAAAGGGTACAAGGCAGTTACTGTGAAATTTGAGAATTTGGAGGACGGTACGTACTACGTCGGCGAGACAGATGCCTACGGCAACCTGGTCGGTACAGAGAAAGATGAGAAACTGGCGACAGATCTGTTTTATGTGCAGTATCTTCACAACAGCAAGGAAGAGAGTAAGATTGTTCTGAAGACGAAGAGTGGTATTCTGGATGCGGATCCGGAGACGATTTCCATCAACAATCAGTATTTCAAGCTTCCGAAAGGATTTGTAAATACAGCGACATTCCAGGTGACAATGGAGCTGAAAGACGCCAGCGGACAGCCGATGAACAGCAATTCCACTTTCTATGCGGGTATTTATACAAAAAATTCCAAAGGCAAATATCAGTATATTGGCAAGAAAACCATCAAAATGGGCGGCAGCTCTTCCAAGACGATCGCAGTGGAACTTTCCATGAGTACAGCTACCAAGGATGTGACAGTCAGAGAAGTAGATGCCGACGGCAATGAGATTACCGACACAAGTACCTATAAAGTGACGGTAAATCCGGCAGAGATCACGCTGGATCAGAATGATACAACTGTGCAGACAGTGACGATCACCAAGACAAGAGTAGCGGAAGAGACGGAGACAGAGACAGAGCCGCAGCCTGCCGGGGACGGAAAGGCAGTTCTGAAACTGACGAAGAGAGTCATGTATAAGAATACCGCAATCCGCGTGAATTCAGTATACTATATCGGTATTTTTGACGATGCAGAGCTGACACATCTGCGCTACAAGAAAGCAATGACCTTGTCAGATGCCAGCGAGCTGACAGCAACGCTGAAGGTAAATCTGAACAAAGTGTCCTCAAAGAAGGTAACATTCTACTTTGCGGAGGTCGATGAGAACGGCAAGGTGCTGACAGGAGGTAAGGATTTCGGATATGATATCAGTCTGAACAAGAACTCTGTGACGCTGGACGCCAAGAATATGTCAGATGAGGTGATTGTTACCAACAGCGTAGTGGGCGGCAGTAAGACGGAACAGGACCTGACAAACCCCTCAAGTGGGCTGGCAGGTGATCCGGCATCTCTGGCAACAGCACAGGATCTGGCAACTGGAAAGAACAGTTCCGGACAGACTGCGACGGGAGATGATAATCCGATCAGACCGCTGGCACTGGCGCTGACGGTAAGCGCCGCAGTCATTGTGATCCTTGTGGGAGTGCTTCTGCTCAGACGCAGAAAGAGACAGTAAGTGAGATAGTAAAGGAAAGAATAAATTTTTTACATGAAGTTTCGGGAAACGGTGTAACCCTTGCGGCTACGCCGTTTTTTCTTTTTGCTTGGAACAAAAGCTGTGCTGTTAAAACAGTGAAGCGCAGGATGTGAGAAGCGAATTGCGAATATTCGTTTGACAAGGAAACAAAAAGAACATCTTCTGTGTGAGATTTTTACGGAAGATGTTCTTTTGGGGCTATATGTTGATTTTGGGCGATTATCCTCTGCGGAAACGGCTGAGGAATTCTTCTGTCTGATGATTATGCGGATCTTCAAAAATCTGTTTGGGAGTACCCTGCTCTGCAATGACACCGTCAGCCATGAAGACAACCTGGTTGGAGACATCTCTGGCAAAAGCCATCTCGTGCGTCACGATAATCATGGTCATGCCTTCCTGGGCCAGAGTGCGCATAACTTCCAGCACTTCACCAACCATCTGAGGATCCAGTGCGGAGGTAGGCTCGTCAAAGAGCAGAAGCTCAGGCTCCATGGCCAGGGCGCGGGCAATGGCCACACGCTGTTTCTGACCTCCGGAGAGCTGGCGCGGTTTCGCGTTAATGTAGGGTGCCATGCCTACCTTGTTCAGGAAGAACAGAGCATTCTTTTTAGCGGTTTCTTCGTCTTTTTTCAGAACTTTCGTCTGGCCGACCATACAGTTTTTCAATACGTTCATGTTGTTGAACAGGTTGAAACTCTGGAAGACCATTCCTACGTGGGAACGGTAAGCGGCCGCGTTAAATCTGGGCCCGGTAATATCGTCTCCATGATAGAGTACTTCGCCGGAGGTGGGAGTTTCCAGCAGATTCAGGCAGCGCAGCAGCGTGGACTTACCGGAACCGGAAGCACCGATGATACAGGTGACATCTCCGGATTTTACGGAGAAATCAATATCCTTCAGAACCACATTTGTGCCGAAGGTTTTGCTGAGATGATGAATATCAAGGATTGTCTCACTCATTTTGTCTCCTCCTTTTTATCCGGAAATTTGTACATACCGCTGGTGTAGGCCAAGGTATCAGTGGTAGCCAGATCAAAATTGTCCGGGCCGTCCAGTTTGCCTTCTATATGGCGGAGGATCCTGGAACATGCGAATGTCATAATGAAGTAGATTACCATGGCAATCGTGAAAGCTTCAAAGTAAGTGTAGTACGCACCGGCTACGCCCTTGGTGGTATAGAACAGCTCAACGACACCGATGATGGACAGTACGCAGGTATCCTTGATGTTGATAATCAGGTTGTTGCCGATCTGCGGCATGATATTGCGCAGCGCCTGGGGCAGGATCACGGAAGTCATGGTCTGTACATGTGTCATTCCGATGGCCATAGCACCCTCTGTCTGTCCGGGATCAATGGAGAGAATACCGCCGCGGACAGTCTCAGCCATATAGGCTCCGGTATTGATGGAAACAATGAAGATGGCGGCGAACCACATGGACATGTGGATGTTAAACAGAGCCATAGATCCGTAATAAATCAGCATTGCCTGAGCCATCATGGGAGTACCGCGGAATATTTCCACGTAGGCATTCAGGATAAATTTAAGGATGGCCATCAGGACTTTTTTTACGGGATTGTCATTTTTTCTGACAGGAATTGTCTGGATAATACCGACAGCGAAACCGATCACGCAGCCAATTACTGTGCCCAGAAGAGCAATCAGAAGAGACTGACCGGCACCGGACAGAAAGGACAGTCCGTAGCCTTTTAAAATGAAGATAATTCTTCCGCCAAATGAAGCGGGCAGCATAAAAGTCAACTCCTTTACATACTTGTTTCAGATCAGGCGGATATTCGCAATCCGCTTCGTTACTTGCCTGTAACCGAAACACTGCTTATTGTTTTCACAGTTGAAGCGGGGAACCTGCTTGCTTCGGTTAGACAGGAAAAATCTCCCGTTTGCTGTCTGGTGTATGCGCAGCTCGCAGAGAAGAAGCCTGCTCGCGCGCGGAACAAAAGTTGTGCTGCCAAAGTTGCAGCCCGCGAGGTATGCGAAGCACACTTTTTTTCTTTCACAGGAAATTGCGTCCTGTGAAAGAAAAAGCCTCCGGCAGAAACTGTAACAACGGGAGATTTTGATATAGACAAATCCCTGCTCATGTGTGCTGCATTTCGCAGTGAATGGAGGCAGAAGATTTGTCTGATTGGGTTCAGTTATTCGGACAGGGGCTGTACGGAAATGGCTTCATCCATCATGGTATTGAAGTCATCGACTGTCATTTTGTCCAGTACGCCGTTGATGGCATCCAGCAATTCTGTATTGCCTTTCTGGAGAGAGATACCAATATTGATATCTTCGTCGGATACTTCAAAGGCATCGTCAGAGTCAGTGAAATCGAGCAGCTTCAGAGTCGGATCGGAAGCGCACGCAGCGGTACCGGTCGGCATATCAGTGACAACGAGGTCGCATCCGCCGGATTTCAGTACCATTGTCATAGCCGGAGCAGACTCCTGGGCCGGAAGAATGTTGGCATCGGGGATCTGAGGCAGACATTTGTCGTACCAGATGGTATTCTGCTGGGAAGTGCAGGAAGCACCGGCCAGATCAGATACACCCTTGGCATCGGCATAGGGGCTGTCCTCACGTACCAGAGTGATAATGGATGCATAGTAGTAGGGCTCGGTGAAGTCTACAGACTGAAGACGTTCAGAGGTGATAGACTGACCTGCGATGACGCAGTCAACCGTGCCGGACTGCACAGCCGGAACCAGAGAATCCCAGTCGAGTTTGACGATCTCCAGATCATATCCCAGCTCTTCGGCGATATGTTTCGCCATCATGACGTCGTAGCCGTAAGCGTAATCGGAGCTGCCGGAAATCGGTACAGCACCGTTGGAGTCATCCGGCTGAGTCCAGTTGTAGGGAGCGTAGCTGCACTCCATGGCAACCTTCAGTGTCTTTGTTTCTTCAGCAGATGCGGTCAGAGCCATTGACATGGCAAGACCGGCGGTCATGGCCAGACTTAAAGCTTTCAGTACCTTGTTTTTCATGTGTTCCTCCTCCATAATTGTAAAACAAATTCTGATTGTAAAATTGAAAAAATAAGCGCAAAAAGGCAACAAGCACCCC
Organism: uncultured Lachnospiraceae bacterium; assembly: GCA_934371475.1. GTDB lineage: Bacteria > Bacillota > Clostridia > Lachnospirales > Lachnospiraceae > Merdiplasma. The sequence continues at coordinate 30,764 of CAKRNX010000005.1, read as the reverse complement.
TTTGCGCTTTCTGTTGATTCATTATAAGAAAAGAAAATTCCAAAGTCAATGTTTTTGCAGAAGTTTGCCGGAAATTTGTTGCCAATTCCGGGAAAACAGGATATAATGTGTCGTAGCAAAGGCTGAAGTTCGGCCTTGGCAGCGTTCATTGATGAAATATTCATTGATGAATAATGCATGAGATTCCAATTAGAGAAAGGAAGGAAAATCAAATGGCTTTAGTTACAACAACTGAAATGTTCAAAAAAGCTTATGAAGGCGGATACGCTATCGGCGCATTCAACGTTAACAACATGGAAATCGTTCAGGCTATCACAGAGGCAGCCGGCGAACTGAATTCCCCGATTATTCTGCAGGTTTCTGCAGGCGCAAGAAAATATGCAAATCATACCTACCTGGTTAAACTGGTAGAGGCAGCTCTGATTGAGAACCCGAATATCCCGATCGCTCTGCATCTGGATCACGGCGCAGATTTCGAAATCTGTAAGTCCTGCATCGACGGCGGATTCACATCTGTTATGATTGATGGTTCCAAATATCCGTTCCAGGAGAACATCGAGCTGACCAAGAAGGTTGTAGAATATGCACACGCTCATGGCGTTGTAGTAGAGGCTGAGCTTGGTAAACTGGCAGGTATCGAGGATGATGTAAAAGTTTCTGCTGAAGATTCTTCTTACACACAGCCGGACGAAGTAGAAGAGTTCGTTACCAAGACAGGTGTTGACTCTCTGGCTATCGCTATCGGAACCAGCCACGGTGCATACAAGTTCAAACCGGGCACAAAACCCCAGCTGCGTTTCGATATCCTGCACGAGATCGAGCAGAGAATTCCGGGATTCCCGATCGTTCTGCACGGTGCTTCTTCCGTTCCGCAGGAATATGTAAAGATCATCAACGAGCACGGCGGCGCTCTGAAGGATGCTATCGGCGTTCCGGAAGATCAGCTGCGTGAAGCTGCAAGATCTGCAGTCTGCAAGATCAACATCGACTCTGACCTGCGTCTGGGTCTGACCGCTGGTATCCGTGAGGTTATGTCCGAGCATCCGGATTACTTCGATCCGAGACAGTACCTGACCGTTGGACGTGCTAACGTTAAGGCTGTTGTAGCTCACAAGATCAAAGACGTACTGGGCAGCGAGAACAAAGCCTGAGTCACAGAAGATCTGACAAGATCATAATACAGTAAATAAAACTGCCGACAGCGAGAGCTGCCGGCAGTTTTTTTGGTTCACAGGGAATTGCGTCCTGTGAACCAAAAAGCCTCCGGCGGGGCGCACATTGTCCGGTGGACAATGGTTTTGCGCCGACCGAAACGGAGTGTAGACTGCGCAGTGTGTCAGGGAGACCTGTTTTGCCTAGGCGGCGTAAAAACATAAAACAAAAATATGAACCCAAAACATCGTGCATTTATAAAATCAGCACTTTTCAGTAAAGTTATCGTTTTTCTCTTCGTTTACCCTGTACGGGATTGTAATAACAATGCGTGTCTGTCCGGGGCGGCTCTCGATTGAAAAATCTGTTTCTCCATCAAAAAAATAATCCAGGCGGTAGAACACGCTGCGCAGGCCGGTGCCTTTCTGGCCGGGTTTGAACGGCTGATGCAGTGACTGCATAATTGCCTGCACCTGTTCCAGCGTCATGCCGCAGCCGTTGTCCTCAGCAGTAATCACAATATGTCCATTCGGAGACCGGGAAGCGCGGACACAGACCTGGCCGTTTTCCAGATAGGATCCGACGCCGTGTACAAGAGAATTTTCCACCAGTGGCTGGAGAATAATGGCCGGTACTTCCGCTGTTTCACAGTCCTCATCGCAGCAGAAGGAGAAGGAAATCCGCTGCCCGAACCGTATCTTCTGAATGTCGGCGTACTGGTTGATGAGGGAAAATTCTTTTTTCAGCGCAATATGCTTGCCGTTATAGTTGAGTGAACTGCGCAGGTAATCGGCAATTTTCAGGGAATACTGGTGTACGGTGGGCGCTTTCTCGATAATGGCAAAGCTGGAGAGCAGATTCAGGCAGTTAAAGAGAAAATGAGGATTGATCAGTGACTGCATCAGAGAATTTTCAGTCTGCGACAGTGCTACCTGAGCTGCCAGTTTTTCCATTTCCAGGGTATGAACTTTTTTGGAAAGGCTGATCTTGTCCTCAAGAGCTGAGATCTGGGATCGGATGGTACGCTCCATACGGACAAAGGCATTGGCCAGAATAAAGAGTTCCGAGTAAATGGCAGAGGTCATAAGACCGGAATTTTCTTCGTGGTAAATGCCGTTTTCAAGCTCGCAGGTGTACTGAACGAGGAGTGAGAGCGGGTACACGGTCTTCTGAACATAGTCCATAGCACCGAGGAGAAAGATCAGAAAAACCAGGCAGATCATCAGAACCAGGAAGATATTGAACAGATTCCAGTTGGAAAAAATCAGATTCATTTTTTCGGTGAGCAGCGCATTTTCGGCAGAAAATGTGGTGGGATACTGCACAGTCAGAAGGTTGTAGAGCCGGGTACATTCTCGGTACTGCGAAAAATCCTGCATACCCTGCGCAATGCTTTCAGACAGAAGCGCGATAGCCTTTGCATAACTTTCCGTAAGCAGAAGTGTATCCTGAAGCTGGGCCCCGGGGAAGGCATCGTGAATCAGCTGAGCCTGATCGGACAGCGCCTGACAATCTGTCTGCAGCTGCGGCAGAGAAGAGACGGAAAGCTCATCAAAGCAGACGGTCGCTTCCTGCTGCAGCGCGATCAGTGCCGGTTCAAAGGCAGTATACTGGTTCTGAAGCGATACGGTATCCCTGATTTTATGGAACTGAAGATTGAAGCAGAGCATGGAAATCAGCTGAAAAATCAGGAAAGAGATCAGCAGAACGGACAGCAGTCTGACAGATTTGTGCTGGAGTGTGGGGCGCTGTTTCATGGGTTTTCCTCCTTTGCAGCAATATGACAGGTTTGCAGAAACTGAGTAAAGGAGCTCCCGCTGTATTTTTTAAAAGATTCCAGAAAATATTTTTTGTTATGGAAACCGCAGGCAGAAGTCAGGAAGGCCGGATCTTCTTCGCCCGACAGAATCAGATCAACGGCATGGCTGATGCGGTATTCGGCCAGATACTGAGGAAATGATTTGCCGGTTTCTTTTTTGAAAAGATTGCTGAAGTAGGTAGGAGTCAGTCCCAGCTGCATGGCCACTTCTTCCTGAGACAGATCCTGCTGAAACGATTTGTGAATCAGCATGGCGGCCTGTTCGGATTTGGAGTTGGCAGCCGACAGGATGCCGCTGTCAGGATGAGCAGAATAGAAGGTATTCAGCCAGTGTTCCAGCAGAATAAAAGGATTGCGGGACTGAAAAACTGGCAGAAGACGGTCGGGCGAGACGGACCTGTCCAGATATCTGACTGCCTCGATGAAAACAGCGGCCCAGGGCCAGAAATCGTCAGTAGTTTCATACTTTCGCTTCAGATATTGGATCAGCTGGTCGGTCTGACGTTCACGGAGGCGCTGTACGAATTTCTGACGGATTCGGAAGCGGTCGTCCGGTGTCCATGTATTCTGACAGGGAACCGGATCGGTAAAAAATGTGTCCGGCGTACGTTCAGCCAGAAACAGACAGTCTCTGGAAGTCCGGTAAAGTTCCCGGTAAGTGGACACAAAGGGAGTTGCCATCAGGGCTCCCCTGGAAAAATTTTCGCGCAGTCTATCTGTGTAAATCCAGCGGATCACTTCTGCCTCGGATTCCGTGATACCGGGTCTGGTCTGCAGGAAAAAAATCAGATTGCCCTGGATGGCGGCGGAGAGTATCAGGAAACTGGGAGAGAACAGGGAAGCGGCCAACCGCATAAATTCGCCGGATTGCTGATCGGAAAGTTTCTTTCCGGAGTGCCAGTTAAACAGGCAGGCACACAGCTGTCCGTCGGTGGGCCAGCCAAACGCAGAAGAAAGAATGGCAGCCGGAGCAGTATTGTCCAGAATATCATGGATCAGATAACTTTGCGTATAGGAAAAAAGAGAATCCAGTTTTGTTTCCTGTACTGTATTCTGCTCCTGCAGCCGGGTCAGACATTTGTCCACGGAAGACTGCAGCAGCGTCAGGTCCACAGGCTTGAGCAGATAATCAGAAACACCGAGGGAGAGTGCCTCCCGGATATATTTGGAACGGTTGTAAGCAGTAATAATAATCATCTTTCCGGCAAAGCGGCAGTCATTCAGCGTTCGGATCAGATTGAGGCCGGAGATGCCGGGAATATTCAGATCGACCAGAAGAATATGCGGGTCATTCTGCTGACACAGATCCAGGGCATGAAGCCCGTTGTCTGTGGAAAGGATTTCAAATTGATCCGGATAAATCATTTCTATGGAACAGATCAGAGCCTGTCTGGCAAATTCTTCATCTTCTACAATTAAAATACGATACATAAATAAATCTCCTGAAAATTGCTTTCTGCGGGCGACGAGCCAGGCAGCCGCGCTTGCAGAAGGATATCTTAAAGCTTTTCTTACTTTTCATATATCAGATGGGAAAGTGGCGCCGACCTCTGAGGGTGGCGAGAAACAAATTAGTATCAGCAGCAAGAATGCCGGGGCATTCCTGAAAGTAATAAATGCCATCAGGATTCTTCTTTCAGACGCAGTGTATGGGAAACGGAAGCGCTTCCCGGCACGGAAACTGTTCCGTTCAGCAGCTTTTCCATATATTCTGCCGCCAGAGTGCCGAGCTGGCTGTTGTCCTGCACCAGGAGTGCTTCAATCATCTCCGTGTCAAGAAGGGAAAAAGCTTCGTCTGTTTCACCAAAGCCGATCAGATGAAAACGAGAAGAATCGTCCATCTGAGCAAGAAGCCGAGCAGTAATCAGGGTCTGCTGGGGACCGATGGCCACAATATAGGCGGATCCGTCAAAATCTGTCAGCTGCTGATTTAGATATTCACGGATCTCCGTGTTATCCTGGGGTAGCCGGAGAATTTCCATCCGGTTCTGATAACCGGAGGCGGTCAGCAGTTCCTGAATCGTATGAAAACGGATATTCAGCGGGTTGGAATAATTGATATAATTACTTATCAGAAAAATGTGTTCGTCCTGAATCCGTTCTGTAATGTAATCCGTGATGCTCCGGCTGGCAGCTGCATTATCAATGCCAATATAAAATGCGGGCACATCAGAATAGCGGGAATCCAGAGAAATCAGTGCCATGCCGGCGTCGTGAGCTTTTTGAAGAAGTTTTCGGGTATCGTCATTGAATACGCTGGATGGATTGAAGATGATTCCGTCTGTGCCGGTTTCCAGTGCAATTTCCAGGTAGTCATTGACTGACTCACTGAGTGTCAGCTGGTATTCGGAGATATCCAGATGACACTTAGCGGCAGTGGTGCGCAGGTTTTTCCATACGCCGCCCCAGAACAGGTTATCCTCCGAGTTAAGAATTGCCGTGATCCGGTGAGCGGGTGCTGTCTCTGTGTTTTTGTTAAGATGGCAGTAGAGGCACAGATACAGGATCAGAACCAGGCCGGACAGACACAGCAGTAGAGTCATATAAAGTCGATATTTTCTGTTCATGACAGTTTCCTCATAGTATAAGAATGGCAGTATTTACAAATAAGTATTGATAAATAGTGGCTGATGGTTTTCGCAGCTTAACCGAATCACGTAAGTATCCTGTTTCAATTGCGAAAAGCAATCCATTTCTGCAGATCGCCAGGTGCAGTTATTCGGTTGTGAGCAAGCAGCGAGGCGGACTGCGAATATCCTTTGACTGTATACCGGATGAAAGATGATTCTCACCTTGCAGCAGGAATGTCGGGGGTATTCCTGAAAAGTGCAGGGACGGATGAAGTGAGCCGCCCTGACACGGTTATCTGTAAAATATTATAAGCGAAAACAGGAAAATGCGGATAAAAAACCGACCTGAAAATCTACGATTTTTATCAAAAAAAATACAGAAATCACAGAAATTCGGGCCGGTGCGAAGCAACATGGAAATTCACATAAAAACGGGTCGCTGCACAGATTGACGGAGTACCGGAAAGCGGATAGGATGGGCTCATCAGGAAAGCGCAGAGGGGATCCGGAGGTGCAGATCAGGCGCGGATAAAAATTCCCCGCCTCAGATATGAAATGACAGGCAGGAGAATGACCGGAGATCTTCGCTTTATGGATCAGGCTTTGCGGAGTGAAGCAAAACATAACAGGAGGGAACATCAGATGAGAAGAAAATTAATTGCAGCAATGCTGGGAACCGTGCTGGCAGCAGGTGTGCTGGGCAGCTGTGCGCTGGCAGAAGAAGCCGGTGCAGAAGGCGGTGTCAGCGTGCGCGAAAACGAGGAGTCCATCACCGGTTATACGGCAGACTTTGTATACGAAGATGAGAATGCCACAGATGTGAAACTGGTAGGAGGATTCCAGTTTTATAAGAGTGGAGATATTCGTGTATATGCCAACGGATTTGTGCTTCCGGCCAATGATGCGCAGAAAAACTACTGCATCGGACCGGACGAGTGGGAGCCGAACCAGGGATGGAAACACTTGAATGATATGGGTGGAAGCATTGAAATGACTGAAGATGAGGATGGCGTGTGGAGCACCAGCGTTGATCTTCCAGGCGGTTATTATCTGTACCAGTACAGTGTCTCTTATGACGGAGGTGAGAGCTGGGAGAACGTGACAGATCCGCAGAATGTACCGGCCTGCAATGAGGAGCTGAATGCAGAACAGACCAGAAGCCAGTTCTTTATTCCTTATGATGAGAAGCAGGGTGAGGAAGAATATTATGACTGGAGCTGGGCAACACCGATTGAGGATGAGTCCAAGCAGGGCCAGATCATTGCAGTGACATATGACGGACTGGACGGAGAGCAGAAGGCGGAGATTTATCTTCCGGCAGGTTACGATGAGAACCGCGAAGAGCCGTACAAAGTGCTGTACCTGTCACATGGCGGCGGCGGAAACGAAGGCGACTGGTTCTATCAGGGCAATGCCGGAAATATTCTGGACCGTCTGATTGCGGACGGTGAGTGCGAAGAGTTTGTGGTAGTCTGCATGAATAATACTGTGTATATAGATCAGTTTAATACACCGGAAGAGCCGAGGAAAGCCAGCGGTGATACAGAGTATTATCTGTATTGCTACGATAATATCAAAAATTATCTGATCCCGTATGTGGAAGAAAATTATCATGTATCTTCTGATGTGGAAGGCATGGCGTTTGCAGGACTCTCCAACGGTGCAAAACAGACAAACGAGATCTATATCCATGATCCGGAGGCATTCAGCTACTATGGCCTTTTCAGCGGTTCTGCCGCATGGGCATGGGAAGACAAAGAAGATTACTCTGCAATGCAGAAGGCAAATGTGTACCTGGCAGCAGGCTGGGCAGATCAGCTGATGATGCAGAACAGCTATCATACAGATACAGACAAGACTCTTATGGGCATCAAAGAAAAACTGGATGCAGCAGAAATTACCTATAATAATGGCGGCTGCTACGTGACAGTTGAGGGCGCACATGACTGGTTTACATGGCCGCAGATCTTCAGAGATTACGTGTCTACGACTCTGTGGAAATAAAAGGATTCCGGGAATGTTTAAGCACTGTTGTATACCGGATGCGGAGTAACACCCACTTCGAAATAAGAATGCCGGAGCATTCTTGAACTCGGCATCTGTGTGAACACGGAGCGGTATTGATATGGCTCTCGTATTCAGCAAAATAGAATATTGATTTTATACGGCTTTCGGATGTCGGCAAAATACGGCATCTGGAAGCTGTTTTTTCCTTCACAGGAAACTGCTACCGCAGCCTGCTTGCGCGGAATAAAAGTTGTGCTGTCAAAGCAGTGGCTCGCGGGTGTGCGAAGTATGTAACAATCTGTATCATCTGGGATCAGAGGGGGATACCCTAATCAAGTGATTGCTTTCTTGCGGGAGCAATGATTTTATGATATGATGATCTAATCGAGGAAAACGTGATAGCGTTCATGTGCATAGAGCAAAGTGAAACGTGAATGTTCGCTTAGCCGAAATAAATTGCCAATATCTGCCTGATGCAGAAAAACAGAAGACAGGAAAAGAACGGATAAATTCATATAGTGGAGGAACTATGGGAAGAGTAGCGATAATAACGGACAGTAACAGCGGTATTACACAGAAAGAAGCGCAGGAGCTGGGAATTTATGTGATTCCCATGCCGTTTTATATCGACGGAGAGCTGTTTTATGAGGATATCACACTGACGCAGGAAGAGTTCTATCACAAGCTGGAACATGACGGGCAGATTTTCACCTCCATGCCGGCAGTAGGTGATGTGATGGACTTATGGGAAAAACTGCTGAAGGAGTACGATGAGATTGTGCATATTCCCATGTCAAGCGGGCTTTCCAGCTCATATTCGACAGCGGCTTCTCTGGCAGACGATTATAACGGAAGAGTTCAGGTGGTCAATAACCAGAGAATTTCCGTGACACAGCGGCAGTCTGTTCTGGATGCCATGACACTGGCAGAACGCGGATGGAGCGCGGCACGGATTTGCGAATATCTGGAAGAGACCAGGTTTGATTCTACTATCTATATTACGGTAGAGACGCTGAAATATCTGAAAAAAGGCGGACGTATCACCCCGGCAGCGGCAGCGCTGGGCACTCTGCTAAAGCTCAAACCGGTGCTTCAGATCCAGGGAGAGAAGCTGGATGCCTACGCAAAGTGCAGAACGATGAAAGCGGCCAAGACTACCATGCTGGATGCGATCGCCGGCGATCTGAAGGACCGTTTCCACATGGATGCGCATCCGGAAGATACGTGGATTGCAATCGCCTACACGAAGGATCTGGAAGCGGCCAATCAGTGGAAGGATGAGGTGCAGCAGATTTATCCCAATAACAAGATTGTGATGAATCCGCTGTCTCTGAGTGTGTCCTGCCATATCGGACCGGGGGCGCTCGCGATCACCTGTACCAAGAAGTTGCCGGAAGATATTTAACTGCCTGCAATATTTCTCCCCCCTGCTGCAGAGTGACAGACAGCAGGGGATTTTTATGGGCTGCGCAGTTCGCAGAAAAGAAACATGCAGAGAAACAAAAAACGGTTTATGCAGTCTGCACGCTTTTGGCAGCGCTGCATGATGCCAGAAATTCCGTATCCGTCAGATAGTGTTTCAGAACAGGAAAACTGCAGGGGCCGATGGCCATGACGCGGGCATGATATTCCTTGAGAGAAAACTGTTCGCCCAGAGTCTCTTTCAGTGTGGTCTGCAGATCTGTAAAGTTCAGATAACCGACATAATATTTCAGATAATTGGCCGGAGCCTCGAGAATATTTGTATAGAGGGCGTCGGCCGATTGTTCTGTTATGCCGAATTTTCCAAGGAACTGCCGTACCTGAACACGACTGTAGCCGTGGTAATGGATGCCGATATCCAGCAAAGAAGCCAGCCCCAGCATCAGAGAGCGGTCCTGGCGGTAGATGGAGGCAAGCGTGGGATTTTCCTGCCAGGTCGAGTAAGCATACATTTCTGCATAGGTAGCCCAGCCTTCTGTGTATCCGCCAAAATTCAGAACACTGCGCACCGGATCATTGCAGCTGTTTTCGAAAGTGACTGTCTGATAGAGGTGACCGGGATATCCTTCGTGGGCCAGGGTCGTATAGAGTTCCAGTGCATTGAATTTACTGGCAGGATTCACATAAATTACATTGTGCCCGGTGTCATCCAGCGGCGGGATCAGATAGAAAGCCGGGCTGAGATGGTCCTTCAGCGAGCCATGTATATATTTGACTTTGCAGGAGACTTCCGGTGCTGCGGGAAAATCGGCAGAAACAGCCTGCCGGAGTTCGACCATGATTTCTTCCGGATCAGGGACGGTGATATTGTCTAAGGAGATAGAAGTCAGCCCCTCTGTCTGAAGAAGAGTCTGGACATTCGAGTAGGCAGAAACGACTTCTTTTTTGATTCGTTCTTCTATCTGGCTGATGGGCGAGTCGTCGCCGGTGGTGCTGCGCACCAGATATTCATAATAGGATTTACCCTGGGGGAAATGGCACAGTCCGCCGGAATTGCTGTTGTTGCCAAGCAGGGAGGCCAGGTCGTTCATCAGCTCACGATAGGCCGGGATTACATACGTATCAATGATATCCCGGTTCTGTTTTTTGTAGGAAATTTTCTCATCTGCTGTCAGATTGGTAAAACTGTCAATCTGCTCATCAAAAATCTGTTTCAGATAATGATTTTCACTGTCACGGACAAATGCATCACACTGCTCCAGCACTTTTGTGAGGCAGATGTCGTTCATGAACAGTCCTGCGGCCACTTTTTCCCTCTCAAAATCCATGACCGAATGAAAATAATCGGGAATCATAGTCAGAAGCTGCAGATACTGATCAATGTCTTTTCTGGTGCGGAATGTATATTCGGCAAGAAGGACAGGCAGCTGGGCCTGGATGCCGAGAGTGGAACTTAATGGTTCCTGGTAGAGATAGTAGGGGGCACTCTGCTGCTGCGTTTGCAGGTAATCGCTGAGAATATCCCAGGTAAGGCGGTTTTGCGGGGAAAGCTGTTCCCTTGGGAATGTCTGAAGAAGCGCCAGGTAGTTTTCTGCCTGAGCGGCCGAGGCATTCCAGCCGGAACGGCTCATGGAGCCAAGGGATACAGGGCTGTCCGCCAGATCGTAGGCGGAAGGATCAGAAAGCGTATAATGGAGATTCAGTGTGCTGCCGCTTAGTTCCGTGCAGAAAATCTGCCGGGTAAAGGCGCGGAAACGCTGATCGGATGTCAGAGGTTGCTGGAACAGAAATGAAAGCCCGGCAAGAGCGGCCAGCAGGAGAATCGGAACGACTCCCACCAGCAGCTTTTTCCGGAATTTGTTGTATTGCGCAGCAGAATGAAAAAATTTCATAGAAACTCCAGGAAAGAGCCTTGAGAGATTCTATGAAGCAAGGCACAGAAAAAGAACAGGAAATATAATTGTGTAAAAGACAAAAATAGCAATCAAAAGTCTTTATATAGCGGAGATGAATGAAAGTCATTTGCAGCATAATGGAATTTTTCATCAATATGCACAGAATAAATAGGTGCTGTTTGATGAAATATGTGGTATAATACAAATAATGTGAGTGATTCAGGGATGAATGAACAGTAATCGAATTTGTCTGATACGTAAAACGGTCTGCTTTAACGGATAAGAGGATTTAGGGTTGAAAAAGTTTACACAATACATAAGGCTGTGGCTGATCTGGCTGCTTGTCTGTCTGATGGTCATACCGCCGGTGACGGGATATGGTGCAGCTGCCGGGAATGCGGCGTCCCGGACATCTGCCGCAAAGTCAAAAACAAAAAAACTGAAAATTGCGGTGGCATCCAGCAGTCCGGGAGAGGCGCAGATGTGTGTGTCCATGCTGAAAAAGGTGGGAGCCAATGCGGTGATTGTGCGCAAAAAAGTGAGGATTTCCGACTACGACGGGCTGGTGCTGCCGGGTGGGACAGATCTCAATCCTGCGCTGTACCATGAGAAAAACAAGGGAAGCAGAGGGATCAGCAAATCGCTGGACAAGCTGCAGAAGGATCTGCTGACACAGTTTGTAAAGGCCCGCAAACCGGTGCTTGGAGTCTGCCGCGGCTGTCAGCTGATCAACGTTTATTTTGGCGGGACATTAAAGCAGAACATCAAAAAGCATCGATACGTCTGGCACAGCACAAAAATTACGGGAGGATCGGTGCTGGCCGGTCTGTATGGCAAGAAACTCAGGGTCTACAGCCTGCATCATCAGGCAGTGAAGAGACTGGGGAAGGATCTGCAGATAATACAGAAGGCTGACGATGGTACGGTGGAAGCGATTGTTCATAAGAAGCTTCCTGTCATCGGAGTGCAGTGGCATCCGGAACGTATGGGAAACAATGGAAAAATACTGTTTAAAAAATTTCTGGGCATGTGCCGGAAGGCCGGTTCCTGACAGGGATCCACCCATCTTTTGGGGCAAATGTCTTGACAGAAAAATGCCGGTGTGTTAGCCTGAAGTATACGGAAAAAACCCAGAAAAAGACAATACGGGAGAACCGTCTTCTGAATGCGTCCGGAGGGGCGTGTCCGGAAGACGGTTTTGTTTATGGTAAAGGAGAGCAGAAAAATGGAAAAGAAAAAGTTTTATATGACGACAGCTATTGCCTATGCGTCCGGTAAACCGCACATCGGCAACACATATGAGATTGTGCTGGCGGACAGTATTGCCCGATTTAAGAGAGCAGAGGGATATGACGTATTCTTCCAGACAGGAACGGATGAACACGGTCAGAAGATCGAACTGAAAGCTCAGGATGCCGGTGTGACTCCCAAGCAGTTTGTAGATAATGCAGCAGGTGAGATTAAGCGGATCTGGGATCTGATGAATACCTCTTATGACAAGTTTATCCGTACGACCGATGATTATCATGAAAAACAGGTGCAGAAGATTTTCAAAAAGCTGTACGATCAGGGCGACATTTACAAGGGATATTACGAGGGAATGTACTGTACGCCGTGCGAGTCCTTCTTCACCGAGTCTCAGCTGGTGGACGGCAAATGCCCGGACTGCGGACGTCCGGTGACTCCTGCCAGAGAGGAAGCATATTTCTTCAAAATGAGCAAATATGCAGACTGTCTGATCAAGCATATTAATGAGCATCCGGAGTTTATTCAGCCGGTGGCCCGCAAAAATGAGATGATGAACAACTTCCTGCTTCCGGGTCTGCAGGATCTGTGCGTATCCAGAACTTCTTTCACCTGGGGTATCCCGGTGGATTTTGATCCGAAGCATGTGACATATGTATGGCTGGATGCACTGACCAACTACATCACCGGTGTGGGATATGACTGTGACGGCAATTCCACCGAGCAGTTTAAGAAAGAATGGCCGGCCGATCTGCATCTGATCGGAAAGGATATCATCCGTTTCCATACGATTTACTGGCCGATCTTCCTGATGGCACTGGATCTTCCGCTGCCCAAGCAGGTATTCGGACATCCGTGGCTGCTGCAGGGCGACGGCAAGATGAGCAAATCCAAAGGAAATGTGCTGTATGCAGATGAGCTGGTAGATTTCTTCGGCGTAGATGCAGTGCGCTACTTTGTGCTGCATGAGATGCCGTTTGAGAACGATGGCGTGATTTCCTGGGAGCTGATGGTAGAGCGTCTGAATTCTGATCTGGCCAACACTCTGGGAAATCTGGTGAACCGTACTATTTCCATGAGCAACAAATATTTTGACGGTGTTGTGAAGAGTACCGGCGTGACGGAGCCTGTCGATGAGGAGCTGAAAGCCGTAGTGCTGGATACACCGAAGCGAGCGGCTGCCAAGATGGCCGATCTGAGAGTGGCAGATGCCATTACCGAAATCTTTGTGCTGTTCAAACGCTGCAACAAATATATTGATGAGACAATGCCCTGGGCTCTGGCCAAGGATGAGACAAAGCAGGAGCGTCTGGCAGAAGTGCTGTACAACCTGGTAGAGAGCATTTCTATCGGCGCAGAACTGCTTGAGTCCTTTATGCCGGAGACTTCTGAGAAGATCCTGGCACAGCTGAATACCACAAAACGCGGATTCGATCAGATGGATCAGTTCGGACTGTATCAGTCCGGGACAAAGGTGACAGAGAAACCGGAGATTTTGTTTGCAAGACAGGATCTGAAGGAAGTAATGGAAAAGGTAGAGAAGCTCCATCCGGCAAAACCGGAAGCGGCTGCAGAGGAAAAGAAGGAAGAAGAGGCAGTCATTGATATTGAGGCAAAGGAAACCATTTCCTATGATATTTTTGATAAATGCCAGTTCCAGGTAGGAGAGATCATTGCCTGTGAGGAAGTCAAGAAATCCAAAAAACTGCTGTGCTCCCAGGTAAAGATCGGAAGTCAGGTAAAACAGATTGTGTCCGGTATTAAAGCACATTACACTGCGGAAGAAATGGTTGGCAAGAAGGTGATGGTTTTGGTCAATCTGAAACCTGCCAAGCTGGCCGGAGTGCTTTCTGAAGGAATGCTGCTGTGTGCGGAAGATGAGAACGGCAATCTGGCGCTGATGACGCCGGAGAAACCCATGCCTGCAGGCGCTGAGATCTGCTAAGGCAGCCTGCTCATGCATGGAACAAAAGTTATGCTGCCAAAACAGCAGCCTGCGGGAGTGCGAAACATATGGTCCGGTGGACAATGGTTTTGCACCGACCGGAGCGGAGTGTAAACTGTACAGTAAAAAGGCAGAGATGTTTGGCAGATGGTGGGAGCAGAATATGATATTTGATACACATGCACATTATGACGATGAGGCATTTGACGGAGACCGCGACGCGCTTCTGGCTTCCATGAGGGAGCAGGGGGTGACGGGCATCGTCAATATGGGTGCTGCGCTGCAGGGGGAAAGAGACAGCGTGGCACTGTCAGAGAGATGGCCTTTTCTTTACGCGGGCGTGGGCATCCATCCTGATGAGGTGGGCTGCCTGAATGATGAGGTAATGGAAGAGCTGAGAAAGAACTGTGCCAGGGAGAAAACAGTGGCAGTGGGCGAGATCGGGTTGGATTATTACTGGATGAAAGAGAGCAAAGAGACGCAGCAGCGCTGGTTTGCGGCGCAGCTGGCTCTGGCAAAAGAGGTAGATCTGCCGGTGAATATTCACAGCCGGGAAGCGGCGCAGGATACATTTGATATCATCCGCAGGGAACATGCGGGGAGTACCGGTGGCATTATCCACTGCTTTTCCGGATCTGCGGAGATGGCGAAAGAATATGTGAAGATGGGCTATTATCTCGGCATTGGCGGGGTAGTGACGTTCAAAAATTCCCGGGTACTCAAGCAGGTTGTGAAGGAGATTCCGCTGGAACGCCTGGTGACAGAGACGGACAGCCCGTATCTGGCACCGGCGCCGTTTCGCGGCAAAAGAAACTGTTCTGCAAATATTTCGTATGTGATTGACGAGATTGCGCGGATCAAAGAGCTGGATCGGGCAGAGACAGAGGCAGTGCTTTACAGCAATGCCAGAGAGGTTTATCGTCTGAACATGCTCTGGAGTGTGTGAAACATTTCTACAGCCGGCAAGCCCATTTTGCGGTTTGTTGTACAGGAAATTCTCAAAATTGCCTATATAACAAGAATAATAAATACGAGGAAATGAATACATGGAGAAACTATCAAATCCGCAGAGAACCATTGAAGTCATAAAAAAATACGAATTTGCTTTTCAGAAGAAGTTCGGACAGAATTTCCTTATCGATTCCCATGTGCTGGATAAGATTATTGCAGCGGCAGATATCACAAAAGAAGACTGTGTGGTGGAAATCGGTCCGGGGATCGGGACACTGACGCAGTATCTGGCGGAGGCTGCCAGAGAGGTCATTTCCATTGAAATTGACAAGATGCTGATTCCTATCCTGCAGGATACTCTGAGCGAGTATTCCAACGTGACTGTAATAAACCAGGATGTGCTGAAGGTAGATCTGGAGGAGATTGTGCAGAAGCATAACGGAGGAAAGCCGGTTAAAATTGTGGCTAATCTGCCGTATTACATCACAACTCCCATTATCATGGGGCTATTTGAAAAACATGTGCCGATTTCCAGCATTACGGTGATGGTGCAGAAGGAGGTCGCACTGCGGATGCAGGCAGGTCCCGGGACAAAGGATTACGGTGCGCTGTCGCTTGCTGTTCAGTATTTTGCCGAACCTTATATTGCCGCCAATGTGCCGCCCAACTGTTTTATGCCGCGCCCGAAGATCGGCAGCGCGGTGATCCGTCTGATGACCCATAAAAAGCCGCCTGTAAAGGCGGAGAATGAGGAAATGATGTTCCGGATCATTCGCGCATCGTTTAATCAGCGCCGCAAGACACTGGTAAACGGACTGAACAATGCGCCGGATATTCCTTATGGAAAAGTACAGATTGTGGAAGCACTGAATAAAATGGGACTTTCAGAAAATATCCGGGGAGAAGCACTGACGCTGGAGCAGTTTGCGGCGCTGTCCAATCTTCTCTGCGTACCCTGCGGCAAGGATGCCGGGGGCGTTTTTGAATAGGGTGCCTTACGGCAAGAAAAAAGAAGGTATAATCAGTGAAAAAAATGGGGGATTTTACATATGCCGCAGGTAAAACATTTTCAGTATGCGTCAGCGGACAGACTGACACAGATCCATGCGATCTGGTGGATCCCGGACGGGGAGATCCACGGAATCATTCAGGTAGTACATGGGATGCAGGAGTTTATTGACCGATATGAGGAGTTTGCGCAGTTTATGAATCAGCAGGGGATCCTGGTGGCGGGACATGATCATCTGGGACATGGTGCATCCATCCGTTCGGAAGCTCATTTCGGATATTTTGCGGAGGAGAATGGAAACAAAGTGCTGTTGTCAGATATAAGGGAGCTGCAGCGTATTACACAGGAAGCATATCCCGGTCTGCCTTATTTTCTGCTGGGACACAGCATGGGTTCTTTTCTGAGCCGCCAGTATCTGTGTATGTACGGCAGCAAGCTGGATGGGGCGGTGATCTGCGGGACAGCCTGGCATTCCGCGCTGGAGGCCAGAATGGGCATGATTCTGTGCAGGGTAATCGCTTTGTTTCGGGGATGGAACTATCGGAGCCGTCTGGTGGACCGGATGGCGACCGGGAATTTCAATAAAAAATTTCAGCCAAGCCGCACGCCTGTGGACTGGCTGTCCAGGGACGAGGCGGTGGTGGATCGTTATCGCAGTGACCGCCGGACACAGTTTGTGTTTACCCTGAATGCCTATTACAATATGTTCTACAGCCTGAAATATCTGACAGAGAACAAAAATCTCAGCAAAATGCCATGTGATCTGCCTGTGTTTTTTATTGCAGGTGAGGATGACCCGGTGGGCAATTTCGGGTTGGGCGTAAAAAAGGTGGCAGTGTCTTTCCGGGCGGGGGGAATGCGCCGTGTGGACTGTAAGCTGTATCCGCATGACCGGCATGAGATCCTGAATGAACTGGATCGAGCGGATGTCTGCAAGGATATCTGGAACTGGATGAAGCGGACGGGAGCAAAACTCTAGAGCGTGTTTGAAAAAGGCTTTTTGTGAGCTGCGAGTTTCAGTTTGTGTGAATCATATGCCTGTTCCGGCGCAGAGGATTGCAATAACTTCTATGCCGGAGGCCTCTGATAAGGATTTCAAAGCACTCTTTTGTTTTATCAGAACTGATAAAGGAGAAGGAAAAATATGCGGGATTTTTTCAGTATGGACGGAACATTATTTCGCTTTCTGTCAAAAGTGGCAGATATAATGATCCTGAATTTGCTGTTTATACTATGCTGTCTTCCGGTGGTGACGATCGGTGCGGCGGTGACAGCGCTTTCATATGTGACGCTTAAGATGAAAGATCAGGAAGAAGGATATATCTGGAGATCTTTCTTTCAATCATTTAAACAGAATTTCGGACAGGCCACGGTGATCTGGCTGATTATGCTGGTACTGGGGGCAGTGCTGGGAGTGGATCTGTGGCTGACCGGTGCCATGCAGGGGAATATGCAGCTGCTGATGCGCGTGTGTGTCGGGGCCGGTATCCTGGTGTGGCTGATGGTATTTCTTTATGTATTTCCGCTGCAGTCACGCTTTTATAATACGATTGGAATAACCATGAAAAATGCGCTGCTGCTGGCCATTGGCAATTTTCCCAGAACAGCCTGTATGATCCTGGTGATGATCGGTGCGGCGGTACTGACAGTCTGGAATAACATGACCTTCTGGTATGGTATTCTGGTGTGGCTGATGTTCGGATTTGCTGCCATTGCCTGGATTAACAGCCAGCTTCTGTACGGGATCTTTGCAAAGCTGATGCCGGAAGAAGCGGCTGCAGGTGATCAGGCAGAGCAGTAAGAGGTGCATAAATTATTTTCTTCGGAGCAGGTCTTCAGGATCTGTTCCTTTTTTTAGCTCTTTTTCATTTTCAAGTTCCACATCATCGGCCCAGGAGAGCATTTCTTCTGCAAAGGTATCAGATGCAATCTGGCTCTTGATAGAAGCGCGGTACAGATCAATGCCGGGCCAGTCCATGGAGAATTCCTGCTTCTGAAAAATGACCCAGAACTGACTTCCCTCGTCATCAAAGCTGACAGTTTCTCCGTAACCGGCCTGTTCCAAAGCCTCCCAGAATTTGCCGGTCAGGCTGGTATTGGAGTCAAAATAGAGTGCAGCGGGAGAGTAGGAAGAGCAGGAAGAGTTTACTCCGAGGCTTTGCAGACTGCTGTCTTCATAAACTTCTCTTGCAAGATCCGCCAGGGTTTCCCCCTGTTCCAGACGATCCTGATAGGACTGATAAAGAGACTCGAAATCTACGAGGCTGTCTGTTCCTTCTGAACCTGTCTCCGTGGATCCTTCCTGGCTGTCAGTGGCATCAGGATAGGGGACTGCCACGTATTCGAACAGAATGCCATGCTGACTGATATAGGCTTCGATTTGCCCGTCTGTCACAGCGGCGATCAGTCCGGCTTCTTCCTGGCTGTAGAGAAGATCGGTTTTCAGAGAATGCAGCAGAACATTATGAAATTCCTCTTCTGTTATGCCGTAATCGGCATAATAACGGCCATATCCCAGCTCGTTCCAGTAACGTTCCTGGGTGGAAGCAAGCGTTTCCATAGCGCTGTCGGAGATCTCCAGCTCTTTTTCAGTGAATTTTTCTTCAGCGGCAAGATATTCTTTGCCGTAGGAGAGGGCGGTGTCGGTGATCCAGTCAGATACGGAACTTCCCTCCAATTGCTGATCCCAGATCCCCTCCTTGCCTCCGTTAAGGCTGCAGGCTGCATTGTATGCCTGGATGACAAACCAGCGATACATGCCTTCCGGGAGCGTGAGAGACTGGGCGGCAAAGAAATTGCCGGAGGTCAGGGCAGTAAGTGCGGAAGCAAACATAAGTGACAGAGAAATGAGATGTTTCTTTTTCATAAATAAAGTCCTTTCTTGAGTGATAAGCTGATTTCCGCAGACAGTGAACCGGCATCCATGCCTGCATGGATGTCTGATGGCCGCCGCGGGGATTTGTTTTGTCGGGAAAATCTTTATATGTCATGCAGATGCAAGATGTGCACCTCGCAGCAAGAATGCCCGGGCATTCTTGAATTTTGCAAACTGCGGTTCTCATTTTGCGGTATGTTTCTGGAATATAAAAACTTTTCCGGCAAAATAAAATGTCAATATCAGGGAAAGAATGGCAGAAAGGAATGCTCTGTCAAATTTCAGCGGTTTTAAGAAAAACCTGCGGCAGAGCGCGTTTCGGCGGTAGTTTCATGCCGATCAAGCGTTTCGCCGCAGGCGGAGAATCCTCTCAGAGGGGACTCTGTTAGATTGTCACGTCAGAGTCCCGGCTTTATACAGTTTCTGTTTAGTTTTTAGCTGCTTTGGGGCCGTATGTTGCAACACGCTCGTCGTCGATCACACCGCTCCAGTTCATGCCGAATGCGATATCGTAGGTATTTCCGCTGGCATCTACGTAGCATTCCATATCCATCGGAGTATCCTCGTTCTGAGCTTCTACGGTTTCCATATTAGCAGGCTGCTGCATCGGAAGCAGTCCGGACGGTTCAACTACGCCGGCAATGATATCAACGGCTGCCTGATCGGAAATGCTGTATCCAACGATGATAGCGTCAGCCAGAGGCTCTACTTCGGACCAAACCACAGGCTTGTTCTCTCTCATGTATACGATAACCGGTTTGTCGCCCATTGCTTTCTTGGTTTCTTCCAGGGTATCCAGCATGTACTCGTTCTTTGTTGTGACAGATTTTCCTTTGTAAGAACGGTTTTCAACTTCGTCAGTGTAAACCATCTCTCCGGTCTCAGAGTCGATGAACTGTTTGCCCGGGTCATTGGCAATTGCTGTTTCTCTTGCGGTATCAGCTGTGTACTCACGATACTGCAGGGAGATGGGCAGGTATCCGTTGCCGCCTGCTGCCAGATCGTCTGTGCTGTATCCGGAACCGCTGTCCGGGCTGGACATACCAATGATAGCGAAATCAGCTTCGTCAGGATTATCAGTTACGTTGAAGTACTGAGACAGGAACTGCACGCCTACGCTCGGTGAAGTAACAGAGGTAACAACCTTTGTGGTGTCGTCTGTAGTAGTGGTGGTATAAGTCGGTACATAAACCGTCTTCTTCTCAGCAGACTCATCATATGCGGAGATAATGTTGTTCTCGTTTTTCAGCATAACAACAGATTTCAGCTGTGCATTGTAACCGGCCTCCATCAGGTCAGCAGATCCAACGATAGATTTGGTCTCTTCTACATCCAGATATGGATTTTCGAACAGTCCCAGATTGAAAATGTTGGTCAGCAGTCTGATTGCAGACTCTTCGAAGCGGCTGTCGGCAAATTCCTGACCCTGTTCCTCAACCATCATATCATATGCTTCCATAACCGGTTCGATTGTATTGTTTCCGCCGAACTGATCCATACCTGCCATCAGGCATTTGTAGATACGTTCTGCAACAGTGATATCCTCAACGCCCCAGCATTTGCCCTGGAATACAGCGTCATCATCTGCATCCGCTGTGATCATCCAGTCTGTGCAGGCTACGCCGTCAAAGTTGTATTCGCCGCGGAGCAGCTCATTGATCATATAGTTGCTGAAGCCGTTACCAACGTTTTCACCGTTGGGATCCTGGTCATAGCTGATGGTATAGTACGGCATAACTGCTGAAGCCATTCCGGTTTCTCCGTCCAGACTGAGAGCACCCTCTGTGAAGTTGCGGATCTGCTCTGAAAAATCATTTCCGGGATATACTGCATATTTACCAAAGCCGTAGTGAGCGTCACGTCCGCCTTCTTCCGGACCGCCGCTGGGCCAGTGTTTGATCATAGCTACGATAGACTCATCGCCCCATCCGGTATCATTTCCGTCAGCGTCGTAGGTGGACTGATATCCGTCAACAACTGCTCTGGAAAGATCAACAGTCAGGTCGGTATTCTCACCGAAGGTTCCGTTGACACGGCTCCATCTGGGCTCGGAAGCCAGGTCGATCTGCGGTGAAAGGGCAGTGCCGATGCCAAGAGCACGGTACTCGACTGCTACGGTATTGCCGAAATCTTTTACGATGTCAGGATCATAGGTGGCAGCCAGACCAAGAGTACCCGGCCACTGAGAAATGGTACCTGACTCGCCTGCTACGTACTGTACGGAAGCATCTGCGCTTGCTGCATGACGCGGGTCAGAACTGTTGTTGCAGGGGATACCGTAATCCATGCCTTCTACGATAGACTGCAGGTTGTTGCTCCATTTTGCCCCGATTTCCGGAGATGCAATGGAAGTCACGAGTACGTGGCGCAGCTTATTGGTGGTGATGGCATCCATGGTAGTAGAACCGTCCTGTGTACGTGCGCGGCTGTCAATCTCTGTACCGGATACGGTCTCAGAGGAAACTTTTGTATGAGCACTGTAGAGCATCAGTCCTGCAATGCTTTCGATACCGTCACGTCCGTCAGCAACCATCAGATCAGCCAGATTTTTTGCTCTGTCAGCAGTGGAGAGACGCCAGTCCTCATAGGCATCCAGTTCACCGTTCTGGTTCAGATCTTTGAAGGCATATCCGTCATCCTCAAGGAGCGTAACGCCTGATTCCGGAGAGTAGGATAATGTTTTTCCGTCCTCCTGCTCTACCAGGTTGTAGCCGTATGCTGTCTCAGTGACCGTATACTTTTGGCTTCCCTCGGCGAATGCTGCCGGAGAAATGGCGGAAGCCAGCATAGCTGCTGCCATTACGGTAGAGGTGGCTTTTGCCAGTGTCCTGTTTTTGTTCATGTGAAAATCCTCCTTTTGTTTAAAATTTCTCTTTTACTATTAAAAAACGTTTTTCTGCACAGAATAAAAGTGCAAAATAACAAAACGTTTTTTGAATTAATGCCATTATATATAACAAAATGACTAAAAGCAATGGCGATGTCGTGAAACGCATATTAATGTCGCCAAATACAATGTGGCTATTCTGCGAGCAGCAACGCACATTGTCCGGTGGACAATGGTTTTGCGCCGCAGCAAGAATGCCGGGGCATTCTTGAACAAAAACCCCGGGCGAACAGCCTTTCGGCTGCCCGACCGGGGTAGGCAGGTGCTAAAAAATTCACACAGTATAGCTGATGATCGGATTATAACTCAACATCAACGGTTTCCTGAAGGATCAGGTTGTCAGATGCAGCACCAACGTAGATTGTTCTTTCGCCGGTTGCTACAGTCCATTTATCCTTGGTTCCGTCTTCTCTCTCATTGAGTTCTTCCTGGTCAGTATTCCAGTAGGAGAGTTCACGCTCCGGTACATGGATGGTAACTTCTCTGGATTCGCCGGGCTCAAGGTCTTTTACTTTCTCAAATCCAGCCAGGGTGTACTTGGATGACTGCAGTCCATCCGGAACTTCAGCTTCGCCCAGGTACAGCTGTGCTGTCTCGGAACCTGTTACATCGCCGATGTTGGTAACGGTGAAGGTTACGTCGTATCCGATGCTCTCGCCCTCAGCCGGAGCCTCAGTAACGGTCAGATCGCTGTATTCGAAATCTGTATAGGACAGGCCGTATCCGAAGTCGAACTGCGGCTCAATGCCTTCTTCGTCGAACCACTTGTAACCTACGTTGATGCCCTCGTAGTAAACGGTGGTCTTCTGGTTAGCAGCTTCGTTTGTAACTGTCTGGTACAGTGCCCATGCCTGATCGGAGTTAGTGATCAGAGTATCTGTATCTTCTTTCGGAATAGTGAATGCCAGTTTTCCGCTCGGGTTCACTTCGCCTGTCAGCAGGTTAGCTGTAGCATAGCCGCCGCGCTGACCCGGATAGTACATATCAAGTACAGCATCCACATTGTCGAGCCAGTCGCCCATAACAACAGCGGTAGTAGCATTCAGAACAACTGCAACCTGATGTCCTGCTTCATGTGCTGCCTCGGCAACCGTATTGATCATCTCAACCTGATCATCAGACAGTTTCATGCTCATATCTTCGATGTGATCGGTCTTGTTGTTTGACAGTGAAGTTGCGTATGCAAAGATGACGGTCTTGTCATTGTTCTTAGCAGCTTCGATCGATGCGTCGATGTTAGCCTGTTTCTGGCTCGGAGTGATCCAGTTCAGACTTACCTGCAGATCTTTCTGTACATCTTTGTAAACAGCCTGTACAACGATCTTATAACGATGTCCTGCTTTCAGTTCAGCAGTGAAGTTCTGTACATCCATACCTGTCTCGGACGGAACGATACTGTTGTTCCACTGAGATCCCTGTCTTGCTGTGCTGGATGCTTTGCCTGCTACAACAACGTCTTCGCCATCGTACAGATACATATAGGAAACGCCGCCGATACTCTGCTGGGAGATGGTGTATGTACCGTCTTCCGGAGCTTCCAGATAACCTTCCCAGGTGTATGCCGGAAGAGTATCATATGCGAATGCGGTTGCGGTGCCTTCGTCAGCGCCGTCTACGCGGAATGTCTTGTTCGGAGCGCCGTTGATGGTTCCTGTTGTAAAGTTGATGTTTTCATCAATCTGGCAAACCTCACCGATCTCATGACCTTCCATTGCGGTATCTTCCAGTTTGGCGCTTCCAAATCCGCCGCCGCCTGCGAAGCCCTGAAGTTCTGCTTCAGCGCCTGCTGCTTCAGCAACACCGTATGTTCTGGTAAGTCCGTGTTCATCGCCTTCTTCTGCTGTGTAGAAGCATTCTGCCGGGATCGGAGTTCCGATGATATCATTGTAAGCAACGCCTGTTACTTTGTCTTCGCCAAGTTTTTCCTGCAGAGCAGCGAGCGGGCTGGTCATGGAAGCCAGAGTACCGTAAGAACGTTCTCCGCCTGTACCGGAAGCCAGATGTGTGCCGGTTACACCGATCACTGCTACAGACTCGCCGTCAGCTACCGGAAGAGCTTTCTCGTCATTCTTCAGAAGAACAGCACCCTGCTCAGCAACTGTCTGAGCTGTCTCGTTGCTGGAATCCAGCAGGTCTGCCAGCTGTTTTACAGTATCTTCTGTGGTCAGCTGATAAATCGGCTCGGTACGTCCAACTTCTTCTTTTACATTGCCATCCTCGTCCAGCTCAACCAGAGTCAGATAACCTGCCTGGCCGTATGCTTTCAGGATACGGGTTACGGCCTGATCGATCATAGCGTCGATCTCTTCCTGTGTATAAGTCTCATCTGCAATCAGAGCGTCAGCACCTTCCTGACTGTTGAGGTTCAGTTTGGGCATCTCGATATCGGTACCCTTGTCCAGTGTATATTCGTGGTTTCCGCCCCAGTCAGTGATTGTGAAGTAGTCGTATCCCCACATGTCACGCAGAACATCATTCTGGATATAAGTATTAGCGGAAGCGTATGTTCCGTTGATCAGGTTGTAGGAGGACATGATACCCAGTGCGTTAGCTTCTTTGACAGCGCCCTCAAATGCTTTCAGATATACTTCGTGCAGTGCCTGCTCGGAAAGCACGTCGTTGTTGGAACCTTCTGTGTAAGCGATGAAGTGTTTCAGAACTGCGATGCCGCCTTCGCTCTGCATACCGGATACCAGCTGTGTGCCCATCTTGTTGATCAGATAGGGATCCTCACCAAGCTGATCCTTGGTACGTGAGAACTGCGGGATACGCTGAAGGTCAAGCTGTGCGCTCAGCATCATGCCAGCGCCGATAGCCTTTGCCTCTTTGCTTACCATGTTACCATAGAGATAAGCCATATCCTTATCCCATGTAGCTGCCAGCATTTCCTCGATAGGCGGGTTGGTGGAGTCTGTCATGTAGTAGATACCGCAGGGACCATCATACATTTTGATCTGCGGAACTCCGAGACGTCCAACGCCCGGAAGGTTACCTGCATCACCTACAGTACCCATTCCGCTGCCGCCGATGAAGGTATATTTTTCTTCGGTAGTCATGGCTTTCACGAGAGCCTCTACCTTAGCGTTTACGATATCGGAATCATGCTCCGGCTGAACCAGATCAGATGTGTAGTACTGCGGGAAACTTACGGTCTCCTGAGCTTCTTCTGCCTGTGCAACCATGGGAGCCATCGGGCTCATGGAAAATGCAGAAGCTGCCATTGCAACTGCCATAGCCATAGCAGAAGCTTTCCATGTCATAGAACCTTTTTTCATGTTACAAATCCTCCTTTTTGTCAAGAATATAACAGATCCGTTTGCCAAAGAACGGTTCCGGCATATTGACGGATCAAAACCTTGTAAAATGAACATATCATACAAAATAACGAAATACAATATGCCATGTCGTCAACTGCGGTAAAAAGTCGCCAATGACGTATGGATATAAACGGGTGATAACTGTAAAAATATATTAAATAAGAAGAAGGGGAAAACGGTTAAATATGATAAAATGAAAGGCTTGATGTTCGCGGAAATAAATATGTGTCGATTAACGGATGTGAGGTGACTCACACCTCTGCAGGTGGCGGGAAACAAATCAGTATCAGAGGTGTGAGTCAATCTTGCCGGAGCATTCTTGAATATAAAAGCGTTATTCGGTTTTCAGAAGGATCTGGATTGACAGGTTATGGTCGCTGCCGCGGGCGGTTCTGATCCCGTCGTATTTTTCGATGATATCCATGATAATCCGTGTGCCGAATCCGTGGAACATCTGATCTTTTTTTGTAGTGGCAAACTGGGGATTCTCCTGCAGGACATTGGAGTCCGTGGAGTTATCTGTCTGGATCTTGAGGTAAGATTTCTTCCTGGAAAATGTCAGACGGACGGAACCGCCCGGCACCCGTGCGGCAGATTCGATGGCGTTGTCACAGAGATTGGACAGCAGGGAAATCAGGTCATACAGCTGAATTCGTTTATCCAGGATCGGTTCTAGTTCAAGAGAGGAGATAGCCTGGAAGGAAACGCCTGCCCGTGACGCCTCCTGCTCTTTCTGGGTCAGAAACAGATTGAGCACATTGGAATCGGTGTAGGCGGCAGTGATGGTCAGATTGTCGATTGACTCATGCATGGCTGCCAGATAATGATGGAGCTTGTCGTATTCTTTCTGCTCTACCAACGCGTCGATAGCGAACAGATGCGCCTTGTAATCATGGCGCAGTTTGCGGAATGTCTCCTGCATTTCTGTCATCTGCGTGAGATCCTGCATCTGTGCCTTTCCGGCGGTTTTCTGGATCAGTTTCTGTTTCTGCATATCGTCAAGCTGCATGATCAGACCGGTGACCCGGCATCCGGCACAGATCAGAGCCAGGCTGGAGATAGAAATGACCAGCTTGATGACCGCATAGTCCCAGAGCTTCAGATCCAGATGGCACGGCAGCTGCGGAAGAATGTAGGCAGCAATACAGACGGCGCCGAGGTAATACCAATAGATTTTGCGGATATAAGTGCATTTGCGGATGATGTCCAGCATCAGCACACGCAGCAAAAAATAGAGGACTGCCTTGAGTACGACTCTGCGGATAAAAAAGGTAACGACCCAAATCCATTTTGGCAGAAACGCATTGCCGGTCAGACAGAGGTTGAGGGCTACCGGGATCCCCTCCAGCGCATTCATCAGGGAGAAGAAGATGACGCAGACCAGGATCTTGATTGATGGATCGCCGTTGTAAAAAAAGAATAGGTAGATCATGGGAACGGCTACCATAGCCACGCAATAGGTATAGAAATTATTGTGGAAAATCCAGTCAGTGAAGGAGAGGATAAAGGTAAACAGCAGTACCATGCCTGCTTTCCATGCAGGTTTGCGGTAGATGTTTTTTTTCGGTTCAAAAAAGTGCCAGATCAGATACAGGAACAGAAAGGCATCGAGAAACTGCCCCAGCAGGTGAATTTCCCTGATTCCCGGTTCCCAGTAAAGATATTTGTTGGCGGTGCGTAGATTAATCATTGGAGAAACTCCTTTTATTTCAATCAGGCCTATACTTCGCTGCCGAAACGCTGTTTCAGCTGCTGTACTTTTCCGCGGCCCACGGGAAGCTCCGTCCGGTCGTCCAGGATCACCCGATCATAGGAGATAGAGTAGACAGAATGGAGATTAACAAGGTAAGACTTGTGGATGCGCATAAAACTGGTGTCTTTCAGGGCTCGCTCGGCGGCAGACAGGGAGCTGCGGATCAGCTGACTGCCGGTGAGTGTCCGGACACAGATATACTTGTCCTGCGCTTCTATATAGGAAACTTCTCTGGCGGAAAACTGAAAAGCATGCTTATGCTCGTCCACCAGCGTGATGGTATCGCAGCCGGAAACAGTATCAAGGCTTTGCTTCAGATCCCGCACGGTGTTTTCCAGATCCTTCTGCAGGTTATCCTTCCGGACAAATGAAAAAGGATGGTGCGAAAAGCAGGAAAAGACGTAATCGTTCCGTGCGGAAATAAAGATAAGGAAAGCTTTCCGGAATTTGTCAGCCAGAAGAGAGGCCAGCGCAAAACCGTTCATCTCCGGCATATCAATATCGAGGAAATACACTTCATAATCGTCATGCTTCTCCTCCAGAACGTCATCTTTTAGCTTGAGAGGAGATGTGTAGGAGGCAATGTCTGCCTGGATCCGGAATTGCTCAAAGGCAGAACGTATCTGAGAGATCAGGTAAGGCAGAACCGCTTCTTCGTCATCGCAAACTGCAACTTTTACCATAGGTTAAGAAAATCTCCTTTCTCACAGGGATTACAGTGTCTGTTTTGATGATCACCGCAATCTTAAAATTATTATAACACAGAATAGTGAGAACATACCAAAACATTCTCCTGGTGTCCGTTTCCTCTATCATACCATCTGGAAATGATAGGATACTAATGTAATTTTATGCGATTAGACTGCATTATCCTGAAATCCAAAATGCACTATCTTGACATTATGCAAAATCCTGTTCAAAGAAGCGAGGCGGGAAGATTGACAAAATGTTTTGCTTGTGTATATAATGAAAAATATGCTTAAAAGGCGCAGTTTCAGGCAACAGATGCCCTTCTGAAGGAGGAAGAATTCATGTTATACGATAAAGTATCGACGAATCTGAATTTCGTTGACAGAGAGAAGAAAACTCAGGAATTCTGGAAAGAAAACCGGATTTTTGAGAAGAGTATGGAGCAGCGGGAAGGCTGTGAGACCTATACATTTTATGACGGACCGCCAACAGCCAACGGAAAACCTCACATTGGTCACGTACTGACCCGTGTCATCAAGGATATGATTCCCAGATACCAGACCATGAAAGGCAAGATGGTTCCGCGTAAAGCAGGATGGGATACCCACGGACTTCCGGTAGAGCTGGAAGTAGAGAAAAAACTGGGCCTTGACGGAAAAGATCAGATCGAGGAATATGGTCTGGTTCCGTTTATTAATCAGTGTAAAGAGAGTGTCTGGAAGTATAAGGGCATGTGGGAAGATTTCTCCGGTACCGTAGGCTTCTGGGCTGATATGGATAACCCGTATGTGACATACCATGACGATTATATTGAGTCTGAGTGGTGGGCACTGAAGCAGATCTGGGACAGAAAGCTGCTTTACAAGGGATTTAAGGTAGTGCCTTACTGTCCGCGCTGCGGTACCCCGCTGTCTTCCCAGGAGGTGGCTCAGGGGTATAAGACCGTAAAAGAGCGCTCTGCGATCGTGCGTTTTAAGGCAGTAGGCGAGGATGCTTATTTCCTGGCATGGACCACCACGCCGTGGACCCTGCCCTCCAACGTGGCTCTCTGCGTGAACCCGGATGAGACTTACTGTAAAGTAAAGGCTGCCGACGGTTACACTTACTACATGGCAGAAGCGCTGATGGACAAGGTGCTTGGCAGGCTGGGTGACGAGGAGAAAGGCATTCCGGCCTATGAGGTGCTGGAGACTTACAAGGGCAGAGATCTGGAGTACAGAGAGTACGAGCCGCTGTTTGCCTGCGCAGGCGAGGCGGCAGTGAAACAGCATAAAAAAGCTCATTTTGTGACGATGGACGGATATGTTACCATGTCAGACGGTACCGGTATCGTTCATATCGCTCCGGCATTCGGTGAAGACGACAGCCGGATCGGCAGAAATTATGATCTGCCGTTTGTACAGTTCGTAGACGGAAAAGGTCAGATGACCGCTGAGACTCCGTATGCGGGACTGTTTGTAAAAGATGCGGACAAGCCGGTTCTGATGGATCTGGAGAAAGAGGGCAAACTGTATGATGCGCCCAAGTTCGAGCATGATTACCCGCACTGCTGGAGATGCGATACTCCGCTGATCTACTATGCGAGAGAGTCCTGGTTCATCAAGATGACAGCAGTCAAGGATGAGCTGATTGCCAACAATAATACCATTAACTGGATTCCAGAGAGCATTGGTAAAGGACGTTTCGGCGACTGGCTGGAGAATGTGCAGGACTGGGGGATTTCCCGTAACCGCTACTGGGGAACTCCGTTAAATATCTGGGAATGTGAAGACTGCGGTCATATGGAGAGCATCGGCAGCAGAGAAGAGCTGTTTGAGAAGAGCGGCGATGAGAGTGCCAAGACTGTGGAGCTGCACCGCCCGTATATCGATGCGATCACCATCAAGTGCCCGAAGTGCGGTAAACCTATGCACCGTGTTCCGGAAGTGATCGACTGCTGGTTCGATTCAGGTGCAATGCCGTTCGCGCAGCATCACTATCCGTTTGAAAATCAGGAGCTGTTCCGCAAGCAGTTCCCGGCACAGTTCATTTCCGAGGCGGTTGACCAGACGAGAGGATGGTTCTATTCTCTGCTGGCTGAGTCTACGCTGCTGTTCCACTGCGCACCGTACCAGAACGTCATCGTGCTGGGACATGTACAGGATGAGAACGGACAGAAGATGAGCAAATCCAAGGGAAATGCGGTAGATCCGTTTGAGGCATTATCTACCTACGGCGCAGATGCGATCCGCTGGTATTTCTATATCAACAGCGCGCCCTGGCTGCCCAACCGCTTCCATGGCAAGGCAGTGCAGGAAGGACAGCGCAAGTTCATGGGTACTCTGTGGAACACTTATGCATTCTATGTGCTGTATGCGAACATTGACAACTTTAATCCCATGGATTACGCTCTGGACTATGACAAGCTGCCGGTAATGGACAAATGGCTGCTTTCCAAGATGAACTCCATGATTAAGGTCGTAGATGACGATCTGGGCAGCTACAAGATTCCGGAGGCTGCGAGAGCATTGGAGAGCTTTGTAGACGATATGAGCAACTGGTATGTGCGCCGGAGCCGTGAACGTTTCTGGGCAAAGGGCATGGAGCAGGATAAGATCAACGCTTACATGACTCTGTATACGGCACTGGTAAATGTGTGCAAGGCAGCCGCGCCGATGATCCCGTTTATGACAGAGGATATTTATCAGAATATTGTGCGCCGGATCGACCCGAAGGCACCGGAGAGCATCCATCTGTGCGATTTCCCGAAGGCAGATGCATCTCATATCGATATGAAGCTGGAAGAGGATATGGAAGAGGTGCTGGATATTGTAGTGATGGGCCGTGCCTGCAGAAATGCAGCGAACATCAAAAACCGTCAGCCGATCGGTCAGATGTTTGTAAAGGCAGATCATACGCTGTCTGAGTATTTTGCAGATATTGTAAAGGATGAGCTGAATGTGAAGAAAGTGAACTTCACAGACGATGTGCGTTCCTTTACTTCTTATACCTTCAAACCGCAGTTAAAGACTGTGGGACCCAAATACGGCAAGCTGCTGGGCGGTATCCGCCAGGCACTTGGCTCGCTGGACGGCAATGCGGCAATGGATGAACTGAAACAGAACGGCGCACTGAAGCTGGATATCAATGGCAGTGAAGTTGTCCTGACAGAGGAGGATCTGCTGATTGAGACTGCCCAGATGGAAGGCTATGTATCTGAGCAGGACAACGAGGTGACAGTGGTACTG
>CAKRNX010000004.1 GCA_934371475.1 uncultured Lachnospiraceae bacterium | reverse complement strand
GAGTATCGCCTTGCCAAGGCGAGGGTCGCGGGTTCGAATCCCGTCTCGCGCTCTTCAGAGAAAACATAGTATGTTTTCTCTTTTTTTATTTCACAGGAAATTGCGTCCTGTGAAATATTTTGTTTATTTTTTCTGAAAGCTTCAGGTTGCTGTCAGGGCGGCAGGCTGATAAAATATAGGGAAAAGAAATGTTTACGGGGAGGGTGTGCAGATGGAGATGGAACTTGGCGGACGGCTGTT
Organism: uncultured Lachnospiraceae bacterium; assembly: GCA_934371475.1. Classification (GTDB taxonomy): domain Bacteria; phylum Bacillota; class Clostridia; order Lachnospirales; family Lachnospiraceae; genus Merdiplasma. Next base: position 38,238 of record CAKRNX010000004.1, on the reverse strand, counting down.
GAGCAGCATGATTGGTTATCTGTTCGGCAGTTTCCTGACAGCGCAGCTTGTGGCATGGCTGGCGGAAAGAAAAGACCCGGGAGAGATTGGCAGCGGCAATCCGGGAATGGCCAATATTATGGCAAATGTGGGGAAAAAAGCCGGTTTTGCGGTGCTTGCAGGTGATTTGCTGAAAACGCTGCTGGCCTGCCTCCTGGCAGTGTGGCTGACAGCGGATGAGATCGGGAACAGTACCGCAGTGCTTTATGCTGGTGTGGGAGCTGTATTGGGACATAATTATCCACTGTGGAGGGCCGGACGGGGCGGTAAAGGGGTGACCGTTACATGTGGATGGCTGGTACTCTATCTTGGATCTGCCGGAGCGGTTTGCTGCATCCTGGGCGGCATTGCAGTGCTGATCTGGGGCTATCTTCCGCTCGGTGCAGTTGTGATTTCGGTGACAGCCATACCGGTTGCATGGATCCGGCAAGGAACAGAAGGCGGATTGTGGATGGCGGTTGCCGCAGTCATGATGTTTTCCCGCCATGCGGAAGGGCTGCGGGGAATGGTGTGCGGCACGGAAAAGCAGGTCTTCAGAAAAAAAGACAGGAAATGACAGAATAAAAATGCTTGGGAAGGGTGTGAAGGAAAAACAGCCGGGATGATTACTCATCCCAGCCCTCATAAAATCGCATGGTTACGCAGATATTGCGCACCTCTTCATTGTCTTTCAGGACAATATCTTTCAGATCAGTGATGGAGGGAAGCGGAAGTTCTTCCTCCAGTTCGATAGAAATCCAGGTCTCAGCGGAATCGTGTGCGTCGCTGACGGCCTCTTCCAGTGTATCGCCGGAGGCTGTGCAGCCATCCAGATCAGGAAAATATCCGTTGTAGGTGCCGTCTTTCTGTTTCTGAAATACGGCGGGATAAATAAATTTCATAATAAACCCCCTCTTTCATCAAAAAGATTTCCTCCTCCGTCGCGCATCCGTGCATCTGCACTCTGTTTCGGTCGGGCACTGTATCAGAGGTGGAAATCATCTCACAGCTGATATAGATATCTGCTTTGCAAAACACAGATCCGGATGAATTAGCTCATTTTGTAGATATCGTAAATCAGCTGTTCGGAGTCCTCCCAGCCAAGGCAGGGATCTGTGATGGACTGGCCGTATACGTGGCAGTGGCCGTCGCCGATTTTTTGGTTGCCTTCCACAATATAACTCTCAATCATCAGTCCCTTGACCATTTCTTTGATCTCGGGATTGTAGCTGCGGCTGCGCAGCACTTCATGACAGATACGGATCTGTTCTCTGTGTTTTTTGTTGGAATTGGAGTGGTTGGCGTCCACAACGGCAGCAGGATTTTTCAGCCCGCGCTTTGCGTACATTTCCAGCAGAAGCATCAGATCCTCATAGTGATAGTTGGGAATGCAGTTGCCGTGTTTGTTGACTGCACCGCGCAGAATGACATGCGCAAGGTCGTTTCCGTCGGTATTGACATCCCAGCCGCGGTAAATGAAGTTATGTTTGCTCTGAGCTGCCTGCACGGAGTTAAACATGACAGACAGATCACCGCTGGTGGGATTTTTCATGCCGGCGGGTACATTCATGCCGCTGACTGTCATACGATGCTGCTGATCTTCCACAGAACGTGCTCCGATAGCAACGTAAGAGAGAATATCATCCAGATAGCGCCAGTTTTCGGGATAGAGCATTTCATCGGCGGCAGTCAGTCCTGTTTCTTCGATTGAGCGGATATGAAGCTTGCGAATCGCAATGATGCCGGCCAGCAGATCTGATTTTTTCTCCGGATCCGGCTGATGCAGCATGCCTTTGTATCCCTGGCCTGTGGTGCGCGGTTTATTGGTATAAATACGGGGAACGATCAGCAGTTTGTCCCCTACTTTGTCCTGTACTTTTGCCAGACGGCCGAGATAATCGCAGACGGAGTCCTCATTATCTGCGGAGCAGGGACCGATGATAACGACAAAACGGTTGTCCTCTCCGGTAAATATTTTGCGAAGCTGAGCATCACGGTCGGCCTTGACGGCTTTTACATGCTCAGACAGAGGATACTGTTTTTTGATTTCTGCCGGGATCGGCAGTTTTTTCTCGAAATGAATGGACATAGCAAGTTACTCCTTTGTATGATATGACTTTTAAATCTGGCATCATATTATCATAATAAAAAAAGAAAGTCGATAAATTTTTAAGTTTCGGATTAACAATTATAGAAAAAAAGGAAAGAAATTTGACCTGCGGATTAGTTGTTGCTATAATAATGAACATTACAAATGGGGAGATGAAGAAGATGATGAACAAACCATATTTTCCAATGTTTGTGGATCTGTCAGAACAGAAAGTAGTAGTAGTGGGGGCGGGGACAATTGCCAAGCGGAGGATTCGTACGCTGGCGGAGTTTACTGATCATCTGGTTGTGATTGCGCCGGAGGTAAATAAAGAATTGCAGGACATGGAGGAAGCGGGCAGGCTGACGATTCTGCGTAAAAAATATGAGAGAGAGGATCTCTATGATGCGGGGATGGTGATTGCAGCCACAAATGATGCCAAAACTAATAATGATATTTACAGTGCGTGTAAATGCCTGGGGATTACAGTCAATGTGTGCAGTGATAAAAACAAATGCGACTTTTATTTTCCGGGGGTCGCAAAAAACGGGGATGTGGTTGTAGGTGTCACCGCGAGTGGAAGAGATCATAAAGGCGCTAGAAACGCAGTGGAAAAAATCCGCAGGATCCTGCAGTCATAGTCATGCGCACCTCGCAGTAAGAATGCCAGAGCCATTCTTGAAGATTATTAAAGAGGCCAGAGGGGAGCAGTTCAGGGTCTTCATCCCCTCTGGTCAGAACAGGAGACAGGCGATATGGAACAGGAATGGACGATGATTTTGCAGATTGCGATGCTGGTTACGGCAATTTTTACGGCATTTGGGCTGTATATTCTGTATGAGAAACGTAAGAAAAAGCGTATGCTGCTGGCAAAGATCCGGGCTGACTGGGGTGCATGGCCCGAGCGTGAATACGAACCGAATGACTGGAAGGCAGCAGAAGGATACTACGCCAACCGTAAATGCGAAGGCTTTCAGATTGATGATATTACCTGGGAGGATCTGGATTTTGCAAGGGTGTTTATGCTGCTCAATCACACCGGCTCCTATCTGGGAGAAGGGTATCTCTATTACCTGCTGCGGACGCCGGATTTTTCCGAAGAGAAGCTTGAGGAGAGGGAGAGTCTGATCTGCTTTTTCTCTGAGCATGAGGCAGAGAGAGAACAGATGCAGGAACTGTTCTGGGAAACAGGAAAATCAGGACGCAATTCGATCTATGATGCTGTGTACAATCTGGCAGATGCAAATCCGGGCAGTGCGGCTCATCATATTCTGATGGCGGGGCTGGTGGTGGCTTCTATCGGATCCCTGTTTGTGGCACCAAGACCGGGCATCCTGATCCTGATTGCTGCCATGTATGTGAGTATGTTGGATTACTACAGGAAAAAACGTCCGATAGAGCATTTTGCCATCTCCTGCGGGTTTCTGCTGAAAACGCTGGATATGGGAGAAAAACTGTGCAGTCTGGACATACCGCAGATTACAAAGCAGCAGGCGGAGATTCGTCATGCCTGTCAGGCGTTTGGAAAGCTGAGGCGCAATTCTTTTTTTCTGATTGCAGGATCTAATACGGCAGGCGATCTGCTGACAGGAATTATTATGTATCTGAACAGCTGTTTTCATATTGACCTGATCCAGTTTTCGCGGGTTGTCAGAGAAATGAAAAAACATCTGAAAGAATTTGAAAGTATTGTGGAGGCGGCAGGAGAGATCGAGGCGGCTATTGCCATCGCATCTTTCCGGGCGTGCATGGAGAGCTGGTGTGTGCCGGAACTTCATTTTGCGCCGGAGCGCCAGGGCAGACAGGAGGAGAAATCGGCCGGGCAGACTCAGGAGCTTCAGGCCAAGAGATTGTATCATCCACTGATTCAGGAACCGGTAAAAAATGATATCAGTACGGAGCGCGGCGTGCTGCTAACGGGGTCTAATGCCTCCGGAAAGTCCACATTTTTGAAGACGGTAGCCATCAATGCGCTGCTGGCACAGACGGTGCATACATGTATGGCCGATCGCTGGGAATCCGGCTGCTTTCGCGTTTATTCGTCCATGGCGTTGCGGGATAACCTGGAAAACCGGGAGAGCTATTACATGGTAGAGATCCGGTCGCTCAAACGGATTATGGATGAGATTGTACGGGATGCTTCAAGGCCGCCTGTGCTTTGCTTTGCAGATGAGGTGCTGCGGGGGACTAATACGGTCGAACGGATTGCGGCTTCCGCACAGGTGCTGAAGCACATGACCGGAGCAGGTGTGCTGTGTTTTGCGGCAACACATGATATAGAGCTCACCCGCATTCTGGAGCATTATTATGATAATTATCATTTCCAGGAAGAAGTGGTGGGAAATGATATTCATTTCAATTATCTGCTTTATCCGGGGCGGGCGGTCAGCCGCAATGCAATCCGGCTCCTGCAGATTATGGGATATGATGAGGAGGTCATACGGCAGGCCCAGCAGGCTGCGCAGGAATTTGCGGACAGCGGAGAGTGGAGTGTGCAGGAGTAAGCAGGCAGAAGGAAATGAAAGAATGCCCCGGCATTCTGGCTGCGAGATGCGCGTCATGCATCTTCCCCCCTTGCCGGAGGCTGTATCAGAGGCGGGAGTCATCTCACATCTGATATAAAATTATGCGGTAAAGAACAGGATCTGTTTGGAAAAAGGTTTATTTGCCAGTTGAGATTTGCGAGGGAGAAAGTATAACAGCCGGTAGAGCAGAAAGAGAACTGGAGGAAGAAAGGGATGCAGGTTAAAATTTATACAGACGGCGCAGCCAGGGGCAATCCGGAAGGCCCCGGCGGCTATGGAACCATTCTGGAGTACGTAGATCCGAAAGGACAGCTCCACACCAGAGAATACAGTCAGGGATATATCAGAACAACAAATAACCGCATGGAGCTGATGGCGGCGATTGTGGGACTTGAGGCTCTGAATCGCCCCTGTCAGGTGGAACTGTATTCTGACTCGAAATATCTGACAGATGCGTTCAATCAGCACTGGATTGACGGATGGATTCGAAAAGGATGGAAACGCGGGAAAAATGAACCTGTAAAGAACAGAGCACTGTGGGAGCGGCTGCTGGCAGCCAAGGCTCCTCATCAGGTGACGTTTATCTGGGTGAAGGGACATGACGGCCATCCGCAGAATGAGAGGTGTGATGCGCTGGCAACTGCGGCGGCGGACGGTGACGAGCTGATCCCGGACACGCTGGGAAATTAGCGCAGGGACTTGACAAACACAAAAAGCCTCTGTATACTTACAATCATCAAGACATCAGAAGATTGATACAGGCAGTGAAGGGAAGAAGTATCCGAAAGAAAGCGGACAGAGAGCAGCCGGCAGCTGAGAGGCGCACGCAGCCCTTGCGGAGAAATACATCCCCAAGCTTCACACCGAACAGAGTGGATCCAAGTAGGCTGTGACGGAGTAGCAGACGTTATTCTGCGAGGTATATTGATAGATATACCATGAGGCATTTCCTGCGAGGGAGATGCGAACTTAGGTGGTACCACGGAGCACAGCTCTCGTCCTGACAGAAATGTTGAGACGGGAGTTTTTTTATTTCACAGGAAATTGCGTCCTGTGAAATAAAAGCCTCCGGCATGATGCGCAGCTCGCAGAGCAGTAAATACCCTCCGGGTGTACCAAAGTGCTATGCAGCAAAATAGAGGAAGCTGCATATGCGGTCTGTTTGCGCGCAGGACAAAAGTTGTGATATCAAAACAGTGACCTGCGGAGTGAGCAGAGCACACTTTTGTTATTTCGTTTATTAAGAAGGAGGAAAAAAGATGCAGGTGTATGAGGAACTGCAGGCCAGAGGACTGCTGGCCCAGGTAACAGATGAAAAAGAGATCAGAGAACTGGTAAATAACGGGAAAGCAACATTCTATATCGGATTTGATCCTACAGCAGACAGCCTTCATGTTGGACATTTTATGGCACTTTGCCTGATGAAGAGACTGCAGATGGCAGGAAACAAGCCAATTGCCCTGATCGGCGGTGGAACGGCCATGATCGGAGATCCCTCCGGCCGGACCGATATGAGACAGATGATGACACCGGAGACGATTCAGCATAACTGCGACTGTTTCAGAAAGCAGATGAGCCGTTTTATTGATTTCTCCGAAGGCAAGGCCATGATGGTAAATAATGCGGACTGGCTGCTGGATCTGAATTATGTGGATGTGCTCCGTGAAGTGGGCGCATATTTTAAGGTAAACCAGATGCTGAACGCCAGATGTTATCAGCAGAGACTGGAGAGAGAGGGCGGTCTGACATTCCTGGAATTTAACTACATGATTATGCAGAGCTATGATTTCTATATGCTGTATCAGAAATACGGATGTAACATGCAGTTCGGAGGAGATGATCAGTGGAGCAACATGCTGGGCGGCACGGACCTGATCAGAAGAAAACTGGGCAAGGATGCCTACGCAATGACGATTACGCTGCTTCTGAACTCCGAGGGCAAAAAGATGGGTAAGACTCAGTCAGGTGCAGTATGGCTTGATCCGGACAAGACTTCTCCGTTTGATTTCTATCAGTACTGGAGAAATGTGTCAGATGCGGATGTGCTGAAATGCCTGCGTATGCTGACCTTCCTGCCGATCGAACAGATCGATGAGATGGATCACTGGGAAGGCAGTCAGTTAAATCAGGCCAAGGAAATTCTGGCATACGAGCTGACCGGGCTGGTACACGGTGAGGATGAGGCGAAGAAGGCGCAGGCGGGCGCAAGAGCGCTGTTCGGCACAGGAAATGCCGAGGAGATGCCCACAGAGGAGTTTTCGGAAGAAGATCTGACAGACGACGGAATTGATCTGATCGGTGCGCTGGTAAAGACCGGGCTGGTAGCTACCAGAAGCGAGGGAAGAAGAGCGATTGAGCAGGGCGGTGTATCTGTGGACGGCGAAAAAGTCACAGATATCAAATATGTGCTGACAAAAGAGCAGCTTTCCGGAGATGGCGTTGTGCTCAGAAGAGGAAAGAAGAAATTCAAAAAAGTGTGTGTAAAATAGTTTGCCTGACAGAAAGAAGTGTGCTATGATAAAGTTTAGTCCGCTGGTATGATACCGGCGAAAAGCCAGAGATATGTACAGGTAAACTGGAGGAGAAAAACGTGGAAAAATATGGAGTAAACCAATTAAGACAGATGTATCTTGATTTCTTCAAGAGCAAGGGACATCTGGCAATGAAGAGCTTTTCTCTTGTCCCTCATAATGACAAGAGCCTGCTTCTGATTAATGCGGGTATGGCACCGTTAAAGCCTTATTTTACCGGGGCAGAGATTCCTCCCTGCCGTCGGGTGGCTACCTGCCAGAAATGTATTCGTACCGGTGATATTGAGAATGTGGGAAAGACAGCACGTCACGGTACATTTTTTGAGATGCTGGGTAACTTTTCTTTCGGCGATTATTTCAAACATGAAGCGATTAACTGGTCCTGGGAGTTTCTTACTAAGGTGGTAGGACTGGATCCCGAGCGTCTGTATCCGTCTGTTTATCAGGATGATGATGAAGCATTCGATATCTGGAACAAAGAAGTCGGTATTCCCAAAGAGAAAATTTTCCGTTTTGGCAAGGAAGACAACTTCTGGGAGCACGGCGCAGGCCCCTGCGGTCCCTGTTCTGAGATTTATTATGACAGAGGCGAGAAGTACGGCTGCGGCAAACCCGGATGTACCGTAGGGTGCGACTGTGACCGTTACATTGAGGTATGGAACAACGTATTTACTCAGTTTGAGAATGACGGAAACGGCAATTATACAACGCTGAAAAATAAAAACATTGATACAGGAATGGGGCTGGAGCGTCTGGCAGTCGTTGTGCAGGATGTGGATTCTATCTTTGATGTGGATACCATGCAGGCGCTGCGTGACAAAGTCTGTGAGTTCGCTCACGCTGTTTACAAAGAGGATGAGAAGAAGGATATTTCTATCCGTCTGATTGTAGACCATATCCGTTCCGCTACATTTATGATTTCCGATGGCATTATGCCTTCCAATGAGGGCAGAGGCTATGTGCTGCGCCGTCTGATTCGCCGTGCAGCACGTCACGGGAGACTGTTGGGCATTGACGGGGCATTCCTCTCCAAACTGAGTGCGACTGTGATTGAAGGTTCCAAGGACGGATATCCGGAGCTGGAGGAGAAGAAGGATTTCATCTTCAAAGTGCTGGCTCAGGAAGAAGAGAAATTTGACAAGACGATTGACCAGGGGCTGAGCATTCTGACAGGAATGGAAGCCGATATGGAGAAGAACGGCGAGAAGATTCTGTCCGGCGAGCATGCATTCACCCTGTATGATACCTACGGATTCCCGCTGGATCTGACAAAAGAAATCCTTGAGGAGAAGGGCTATCAGATTGACGAGGAAGGCTTTACCAAATGTATGGAGGAGCAGCGTACCAAGGCAAGAAATGCCCGTGCTGTGACGAACTACATGGGTGCTGATGCTACTGTATATGATCAGATACCGGTAGACATCACGACAGAGTTTGATGGATATACTTCTCTGAAGGGGGAGTCTAGGATCACAGTCCTGACGACCGAGACAGAGCTGACAGAGGCTATTTCCGATGGAGATAAGGGAACGATCATCGTAGAAAAGACTCCGTTCTATGCCACTATGGGCGGACAGGAAGGTGACTGCGGCGTGATCAGCTGCGAGAGCGGAGAGTTCCAGGTAGAAGATACCATCCACTTGAGAGGCGGCAGGATCGGTCATGTGGGGCATATGGTTTCCGGTATGCTTAAAGTGGGTGATACGGTGACACTGGCTGTGGATGTGCAGAGCCGAAGAGATACAGAGAAAAACCACAGTGCGACACATCTGCTGCAAAAAGCGCTGAAGACAGTACTGGGCAGCCATGTAGAGCAGAAAGGATCTCTGGTGACACCGGATCGTCTCCGTTTTGACTTTGCACATTTCCAGGCAATGACAGCGGAAGAACTGAAAAAGGTAGAAGAGATTGTTAACCAGCAGATTGATGCCGCTCTGGATGTTCACACAGATGTCATGTCTCTGGATGAAGCAAAAAAGACAGGTGCTATGGCTCTGTTTGATGAAAAATACGGTGAGAAGGTTCGCGTGGTTTCCATGGGAGACTTTTCAAGAGAACTCTGCGGTGGTACTCACGTTAAGAATACCGCTCAGATCAAGAACTTCAAGATCCTGAGTGAGTCGGGCGTAGCGGCAGGCGTAAGACGTATTGAAGCGCTGACCGGAGACGCAGTGATGGCGTATTACAGAAAGCAGGAGCAGGAGCTGGCAGAGGCAGCCAGTCTCTTAAAAACCAATCAGGCCGGCGTGCTGGATAAGATCACTGCTCTGCAGGCAGAACTGAAAGCATCCCAGAGTGAATGCGAGTCCTTAAAGAGCAAACTTGCCAAGGATGCGTTGGGTGATGTGATGGATCAGCTCTGCGAGGTTGGCGGTGTGAAGCTGCTGGCTGCCAAGATCGAGGGCGTAGATATGAACGGTCTTCGTGAGCTGGGCGATCAGCTGAAGGAGAAGCTGGGAGAGGGTGTTGTTGTGCTGGCTTCCGTCAATGACGGCAGAGTAAACCTGATGGCAACTGCTACTGAAGGCGCGATGAAAGCAGGCGCTCATGCAGGTAACCTGATCAAAGGTATTGCCGCTTTGGTAGGCGGAGGCGGCGGTGGACGTCCGAACATGGCTCAGGCCGGCGGAAAGAATCCGGCAGGCGTGGACGATGCACTGAAGAAAGCAGCTGAAGTTCTGGAGAGTCAGATAAAATAATGAGATATTAGATGTGAGAAGACTCCCGCCGCTGCAGGTGGTGAGAAACAAATCAGTATTAGTGGTGGGAGTCAATCCCTCTATCTGATATAGCCTTCGGCCGGATTGCGGAGGTGCGCAGGGGAGATATGCATACAGATGCATGACGCGCATCTTGCAGCAAGAATACCGGGGCATTCTTGAATTATTAATGTAAGTTTGTGCAAAAAAAATCTGGAAAATAGTTGACTAACTGAAAAAGTATGCTATAATATATATCAGTGCAATTAAAATACCCAGACAGTTGTATTCTGCACAATTTACAGCTGGAGGGAGGTTAGGTGTGAGACAATGTCAAATGTAATCGTTAAAGAAAATGAGACTTTGGATAGCGCTTTACGTCGTTTCAAAAGAAACTGCGCAAAAGCTGGTATTCAGCAGGAGATTCGTAAAAGAGAACATTACGAAAAACCGAGCGTAAGACGTAAAAAGAAATCTGAAGCTGCTCGTAAACGCAAATTTAATTAATGTGCAGTCAGAGTCCCTGGTCTTTTGACCAGGGATTTTTTATTTCACAGGAAATTGCGTCCTGTGAAACAAATACCCTCCGGGTATACCAATATGCTATGCAGCAAAACAGAGGAAATACCCTCCGGGTATACTAGGATGCTATGCAGCAAAACAGAGGAAACACCCTCCGGGTATACCAAGATGCTATGCAGCAAAACAGAGGAAATACCCTCCGGGTATACCAGGATGCTATGCAGCAAAACAGAGGAAATACCCTCCGGGTATACCAGGATGCTATGCAGCAAAATAGAGGAAACTGCTCGCGCGCATAACAAAAGTTGTGCTGTCAAAGTTGCAGCCGCGGGATATGCGAAGCACACTTTTGTTATGCTTTCAGAATAAAAAGTATCGACTGCGGTGCAAATTTTTTTTTCACAGAAAGAAATTTGTGGTATGATATCAGATACGAGATATTCAAGAATGCCAGGGCACTCTTGTTGCGAGGTGCGCGGGAATGTCAGAAAGCGCTGCAAGAGATATGCAGGGGTAGATGATCAGCCCGGCAGCGGCGGAATGTCAGATAAAAGTTGGGAGACTTGATGTATGTTGAGATTACCTGATAAGAATAATGAGTTTCAGAGGAGGGAGAGTATGCAGGGGATAAGTATGCAGAAAATTTTAAAGCGCCTGTTCAGCAGACTGTTTTTTGTGGCGCTGGCGATTATCGTGCAGGTACTTTGGTTCATCGGGCTGGTATATCTGCTGGGAAGCAGATTTCAGGCTTTCTATGCAGTATTGCAGGTGATCTGTGTGATCGCTGTGCTCTGGATTGTGAATAAAAGGATTAATCCGGCCTACAAGCTGGCCTGGACGATACTGATCTTGTCGGTTCCGGTGGTGGGAGCTTCTGTATACTTTCTGTTTGGAAAATCCCGTCTGACGCGTGAGGTAGAGGCCAGCTTTGAACGTGCTAACCGCGCCAGTGTCCATCTGCTGAAGGAGAATGACAGAAACCGGGAAGAGCTGGAGACAGCTGATCCGCAGATTAATAAGCAGTCTATCTATATCAGGGATTATGCAGGATTTCCGGTGTATCAGAATACACAGACAGAGTATTTTCCGGTGGGTGAGCTGCTGTACCAGAGAATGATTGAGGAACTGAGGAAGGCAAAATACTTTATTTTTCTGGAGTATTTTATCATCGATAACGGCGAGATGTGGGAGTCGATCCTTGATATTCTGGAGGTAAAGGCCAGGGCCGGACTTGATGTAAGGCTGGTCTACGACGATGTGGGATGTGTGAGTACGCTGCCTGCCAAGTTTTATAAGGAAATCCGTGCCAGAGGGATCAAGTGCGAGGTGTTCAATCCGTTCCGTCCCATTGTGTCCGTGGTACTCAATAACCGGGATCACCGCAAGATTATGGTGATTGATGGACATACCGGATTTACCGGCGGTATTAATCTGGCAGATGAGTATATTAACCGCAAGGTGCGCTTCGGATACTGGAAAGATACCGGCGTGATGCTCAAAGGTGAGGCCGTATGGAATTTTACTGTGATGTTCCTGCAGATGTGGAGTGTGCTGACGGGCAGTACCGAGGAGCTTCAGGTGATCCCGCCGTACCAGTCGCACAGTTATTACAAGGAGCCGTTTGAGTCGGACGGGTTTGTACAGCCTTACGGAGATACGCCGCTGGATCATGAGACGGTGGGTGAGAATGTTTATCTGAATATCATCAGCCAGGCAAAGCGATATGTCTATATTTTTACTCCATATCTGATTATTGACAATGAGATGATGACCTGTCTGTGCCTGGCGGCCAAGAACGGCGTTGATGTGCGGATTGTCACACCGGGTATTCCTGACAAGAAACTGGTCTTTCTGCTGACGCAGTCATACTATGAGCAGCTGATTGACGCGGGCGTGCATATCTATGAGTACAGACCGGGATTTCTCCATGCCAAGTCTTTTGTGTGTGATGATGAGGTGGCTACAGTGGGAACGATCAACATGGATTACCGCAGTCTGTATCTGCACTTTGAGTGTGGCGTATGGATGTACCGTTCAAAAGCTGTCATGCAGGTAAAACAGGATGTGCTGGACACGCTGAATCGCTCTCAGGAGATTACACAAGAATACTGCCAGAGCCGGCCGATGGTCGTGCGGCTGCTCCAGAGTCTGTTGCGCCTGATGGCTCCGCTGCTGTAAAGAGTGTTTGAAAAAGACATAAATCACCGGGTTCTTTATTATACTTAGAGTAAATAAAAGAACCGGTGATTTTTTATGTGGAAAAATATGAGAAAATGGCTGACGGCAGGGGGATGCAGCGCGCTGCTTCTGCTGGGAGCAGGTGCAGGGAAGCTGACAGCGTCCGGTGAAGAAACAGACTGGGATGTCGAGGCGCCCCATGCAGTCCTGATGGAGGTGTCTACGGGAACTATTTTGGCGGAGAAGGATGCGGATACGCCGGTTCATCCGGCCAGCGTGACAAAAGTCATGACGCTGCTGCTAATTATGGAGGCGCTTGAGCAGGGAAGGATCAGTCTGGAAGATCAGGTTGTGACGAGTACATACGCAAGATCTATGGGAGGATCTCAGGTTTTTTTGGAAGAGGGAGAAAAACAGACGGTAGAGACTATGATCAAATGCATTGTCATTGCATCGGGAAATGATGCGGCAGTAGCTATGGCGGAACATCTGGAAGGGAGCGAGGAGGCTTTTGTCCGAAAAATGAATGAGCGGGCCGCGGAGCTTGGCATGGAGCATACGCATTTTACAGACTGCTGCGGACTGACCGATTCGGAGGAACATTATACAACGGCGCGGGATGTGGCGCTGATGTCCAGGGAACTGCTGTACTGCTATCCGGAGATTACCAGATATTCCAGCATCTGGATGGAAGATATTATACATGAAACCAGGAGGGGAAGCATTCCTTTTACTCTCACGAATACCAATAAGCTGCTGAGAAGCTATGAAGGATGTGATGGACTTAAAACCGGCAGCACCTTGAGGGCAAAATACTGTCTGTCTGCGACTGCGGTTCGCGGCGGGATCCGCCTCATCAGTGTCATTATGACAGCGCCGGACTCCAAGACAAGATTTCGGAATGCAGCGAGTCTGCTCGATTACGGTTTTGGGATCTGCAGGCTTTACCGCGATGTGCATGAAGATCTGCTTGATCCTCTCAGAGTGAAAGGCGGTCAGAGTGAAACGGTGGGTGCCGTGTATGAGGAAGAATTTACTTATCTGAGTACCAAGACCGAAGATTTTAATGGGATCACGTCAGAACTTTCTATGCCGGAGACGGTAAAAGCACCGGTGGAGAAAGGGCAGGAGCTTGGAAAGAGGGTGTATTATCTGGAAGGAAAAGAGATTGGAAGTACCCGAATTCTGGCAGCGGAAGCGGTAGAACAGGCTGATTACAGATATTGTCTGGGGCAGATATGGAAAGCTTTTGGACTTTAAAGGTCGAAAATTGAGGACGGGAAAGAGAAATCCTGTCCTTTTTTTTGCCCGGGTAATATGTTATAATGACAGAAAATTTTGTATTGGAAAAGGAAGTTTTATGGGTACAATTAAGATATCACATTATAAAATCAGAATAGCAGATCCCCAGGCAAGGCCGGTTCAGCCGTATTCCATGGTACTGCTGGCTGATCTGCACAATGCGGTGTTCGGAGTACATAATGAGGAACTGCTGCAGGCAATCAGGGGAGCAGACCCGAAAGCAGTGCTGGTTGCCGGAGATATGATCGTGGCCAAGGGTCGGCGCTGGGCTGCGGACGCGTCAGTGGAGCTTCTGGGAGAACTGACGAGGCGCTATCCTGTTTTTTATGCCAACGGCAACCATGAGGATCGTCTGGATCGCAACCGGGAGATATTCGGTGATACGTATGATGAATATGTGCAGGAAATACGGAGTCTGGGGGTGCATCTGCTGCTGAATGCAAGACTGCCGATGGAGATCAACCGGATGAAGACGACGATTTACGGCTACCGCCCTGAGTGGCGGTTTTACCGGCACGGGAGGACACCGCAGATGCGGGCGGAGGATATCAAAGCTGTACTCGGAGAAGCGAACAAGAACACGTTCAATATTCTGCTGGCACATCATCCGGATTATTTTCAGGCCTACGCCGACTGGGGCGCAGACCTGGTGCTGTCTGGGCATCTTCATGGCGGCATGATCCGTCTGCCGGGGATTGGAGGGGTCATCAGTCCGGGATGGAGACTTTTCCCCAGATATGATCATGGACTGTATACGGTGCAGGACAAAAAAATGATTGTGAGCGCCGGTCTGGCATCGCATACGATTAAACTGAGAGTGAATAATCCGCCGGAGCTGGCTGTGATTGATATACTTTAGAACGGGAGCTTTTTATGGGAATACCGGTAAAACTGCAGGTTTTTGAAGGACCGCTGGATCTGCTGCTGCATCTGATTGACAAGAATAAAATAGATATTTATGATATTCCGATTGTGCAGATTACGGAGCAGTATCTGGCGTATATTTCAGAGATGGAGAAACATGATCTGAATGTCGTGAGTGAATTTCTGGTAATGGCGGCAACGCTGATTGACATTAAGTCAAAGATGCTGCTTCCGCCGGAAGTGAATGAGGAAGGGGAGGAACTGGATCCGCGTGCCGAGCTGGTGGAGAAACTTCTCGAATACAAGATGTATAAATATATGTCCTATGAGCTGCGGGATCGGGAAGAGGATGCGGCTCAGTTTATGTATCGGGAAGAGGATATTCCGGGGGAAGTAAAGGCATACCGGGAGCCGGTGGATCTGGATCAGCTTCTGGATGGGGTGACGCTCTCCAGACTGCATGCGGTGTTCCGGGATATCATGAAGCGCAGGGAGGATCGAAAGGATCCGATCCGCAGCAATTTCGGCAGGATTGAAAAGGACGAGGTAGATCTTTCTGAGACCATGGATTTTGTGGAGCAGTATATTATGGACCGACGCTGCTGCACGTTCCGGAGTCTGTTGGCACTTCGACGGGGCAAGATGTACATGGTGGTCACATTTCTGACGATCCTGGAGCTGATGAAAATGGGAAAGATTGTGGTGCGGCAGGATGAGGCTTTTGCTGAGATTTATATTACAGCCAGGGATTCTTCTGAGTGGAATGAGACTGGAACGGCTGCAGAGGCGGCTGCCGCGGAGGAGGAAGAAAACCGTGAGCGTGAGGCGGAGCTGGCAGAGCGCATGGAGGCGGCCGGCAGACGTGAACCTGTGTTACGGGATGAATTTCCGGAAAGTTCAGACGAAGAAAATGCAGATCAAGATGAAACGAATGAAGGGGCGTGAGTTGTTTCAGAGGTTCAGGAGTGTGCGGTAAATGGAATGCGAATGCTTGCTTTACTGGTCTGCCTGTCTGGCTTGTTGCCCGAAGAAATTAATAGAGATAGAAGAGGATTTATGATATGGAACAAAAGAAACTGGAGGCGGCTATTGAGGCGATTCTGTTTACGATGGGAAAGGCTGTAGATGTGGGGCGGATTGCCAGGGCTATCGATCAGGATACTGATGCGACAGAACAGCTGCTTCATGATATGATGCAGCGCTATCAGGCGGAGGAACGCGGGATCCGGATTATTGAGCTGGATCACAGTTATCAGCTGTGTACCAAACGGGAATATTATGAGACATTGATCAGGATTGCCAAACAGCCGCCCAAAGTGGTGCTGACAGATATCCTGATGGAGACGCTCTCTATCATCGCATACAAACAGCCGGTGACAAAACTTGAGATCGAGAAGATCCGCGGCGTCAAGAGCGACCATGCGGTCAGCAAGCTGGTAGAGTACAATCTCGTCAAAGAGCTTGGCCGTCTCGATGCTCCGGGACGGCCGCTGCTGTTTGGCACGACGGAAGAGTTCCTGCGCCATTTCGGCGTGGAATCACTGGATGATCTTCCGATGATCAATCCTGCCAAGATGGAGGATTTCAAGAGTGAGGCGGAAGAAGAGGTGGAACTGAAGCTTCAGATATAGGAAATGAAAAATTCCTATATCCGAAGCTTTGGGCAGAATGTGCAGCATTCTGCTGACGAAGCCGGTTTGCGTGTGAAAACTGTACTGTTATTTATCATAAATACAACGGGTGCCCTGG
The DNA here is from genome assembly GCA_934371475.1 of uncultured Lachnospiraceae bacterium. Classification (GTDB taxonomy): domain Bacteria; phylum Bacillota; class Clostridia; order Lachnospirales; family Lachnospiraceae; genus Merdiplasma. Next base: position 21,761 of record CAKRNX010000004.1, on the reverse strand, counting down.
TGCTGCTGTAAGCCGCCAAGGCATTTTTTGTTGCAGCGGACACAGCGATGGATTGTGTTTGTCTGCCCGGATGCGACTTTGTTGGGCCATTCGGGATCGGCGAGGAGCTGACGGCTCATGGCGGCACAGGTGATGCGGCCGCTGGCAAGCTGTGTTTCCACAAAATCAGGTGATGTAAGTCCACCCACGCCGGTAACCGGTTTATCCGTATACTGTCTGACTTCATCACAGTATTTCAGAAAACATCCTTCTTCTTTAAAATAAGGATGATTGCGCGGCGGAATGGTATCCTCCAGGCTGGAGTGGTTTGCAAGAGTGACGTGGAAACTGGTAGCACCGGCCTGTACTAACAGCGGAACGAATACGCCAAGCTCTGACTCCAGCACGCCGGCATTGCCGTAGTGAGGCTCTTCCTGACGGACGGGCAGCTTGTAGTCAATCGGAAGATCCGGCAGACGGTCATGGATAGCTCTGACTGCTTCCACGGAAAAACGGGCGCGGTTTTCGGCATTGCCGCCGTATTCATCGGTGCGGTGATTGAAGACAGAGGAACTGAAACTGCCGCACATACGGTCGCCATGTACCTGAACCATATCAAAACCGGCTTTGACAGCCATAGCGGCGGCATCTCCAAAACCATGGATTATTTTGCGGATTTTTTTCTGCGGCATTTTGGTGATATATGGGGAGACTTCGTCATTCAAAAGAGTACGAAGCTGCTGCATGGAGATTTTTTTAGTCAGCACGCCGGGTATATATTTGAGCATGGCAGTCATGTTCGAGTCAGACTGATGCAGCTGGGCACAGATACGGCAGTTTTCAGCGTGAGCAATCTGTGCAAGTTTCTGATAATAGGCAAATCCTTTTGTATCAAACAGTGATTTTTCAAATCTGCTTTTGGCGACTGGTACATCGCCGATGATGATCATGGCGCAGCCGCCTGCCGCGATCTGACGAATTTTTTCAAAATATTCTTCTTCCGGCAGGCCAAATGTAGTAGGGGCGAAGATTATACGGTTTTTCAGATCCAGTCCGCCATAATTCACAGGGCTCATAATTGTCTCATACATGATGTGGTATCCTTTCTGCTGCTTTTTCCATTAAGGCCAGCAGCTGGTCTTTTTCCTGCGGGGTCAGTCCCGAACAATAAGTGTCATCCCAGTCAAAGAACATCTGATGTGCAGTGTCAAAAGCCTTTATTCCCTGTTTTGTCAGAGTCAGATGATAGCATCGGCCAGATTTTTCTTTGATCACAAAGCCGTCTTCGACAAGCCGATTGATGGAGCGCTGGCTGTGTCCCCAGTCAAGCTCCAGGCTGTTTGTCAGTTCTGAAGGAGTGCAGCCGGGGTGCTTTCCGATATATACGACAAAAAACAGGAGGCCGAAATTCAGACCGACTTTCTGCAGCTGTTCACCGGTAAATGCGGCAAAACAGCGGTACAGTATGGTGATGTAGTAAGAGAGGGTTTTCTGGTACATAGTGGTATGTTCTCCTTTCGCAGGGAAGTATAATCTCAATACTTGACTTTGTCAAGTAAAAAGCTCGTGTGAAGATTATGATATGATTCTCTGCTTTAAGGACATAGAAAAAAGGAGTACGAGCATCTGCTCCGGAGCTGGCAGACATAGCCGGGAGGGATCTGACATATACATCAGATAGGGAAGTGACTTCCACCTTTGCAAGAATGCAGAGACATTCTTGAGCAGTAAGTAAAGAAGTCGAGGTGTCTGAATGATGGATATGAGAGAATATATGGAACGACAGAGGCACAAAAGAAGTATGAAGAAGGAAGCGGAAAATCAGGATACAGAAAATCAGGTTACAGGAAATCGGAAGAGGGATATTCCGGAGGCAGCAGGTAAAAAGAAGATTTGGGAAAATAGAAAGGGCAGGAATGAAAACAGCAAAAACTGGATGCACTGGATGGATAAAAAGCGAAAACGCCTGAACCTGTGTATATCGCTCGGCATTTGCATCATGCTGATCCTGTTTCAGAGAGGGCTGACGGTGCAGGGACAGGGTCTGTCGGAGCCGACAGAAAAAATAGCAGAAGAGGCAGGCGGGGGGACAGAAGGGCTGGGCGAAGGAGAAGAACAGGAAGTGTCCGGGGGGACTGAGGTCAGCCTGAAGGAGAGCGAACTGTATGCCCGCAGTGCGGTTCTGATGGACGGGGACAGCGGGCGTATTTTATTTGATAAAAATGGGGAAGAAGTGCTGCCGATGGCCAGTACGACAAAAATTATGACGTGCATTCTCGCACTGGAACGATCAGATCCGGAGGATCTGTGCCAGGTCAGCGAGCTGGCAGCCGCGCAGCCCAAAGTGCATCTGGGAATGCGAAGCGGAGAGAGTTATCGAATGGAAGATCTTCTGTATTCTATGATGCTGGAGTCCCACAATGATTCGGCAGTGTGTGTGGCAGAGCATGTGGGCGGGAGCGTGAAAGGTTTTGCACAGCTGATGAACCGGAAAGCGGAGGAGATCGGATGTGCGGCGACTCATTATGTAACGCCGAACGGACTGGACGGAGAAGATGAGGGCGGCGTGCATGCCACCACAGCGGCAGATTTGGCCAGAGTGCTGCGCTACTGCGTGACGCAGTCGGAACAGAAAGAGAAGTTCTGCGAAATTACCGGCACGGCGCAATGGAATTTTACGGATGCGTCCGGGACGAGGTCGTTTACGGCGGTCAATCACAATACGCTGTTTCAGCTGACGGACGGGGTAATTTCCGGGAAAACAGGATTTACCGGAAATGCGGGATATTGTTATGTGGGAGCTGTGCGGCAGCAGGGCAAACTGCTGATCGGGGCTCTGCTGGCGTGCGGATGGCCGAACAACCGCGGATATAAGTGGTCGGACATGAAAAAACTGCTGAAGTACGGAACGGAAGAATTTGAGATGAAACAGATCAAGCTGTCTGACATTCGCCTGCCGGAGGCGCGGGTGGAGAAAGGGAAGATGTCTCATGTAAAAACCATGCTGGATCCGGAATGGACAGGGACGGCAGAGATTTCAGCACTGGCGTCTGCGGCGGAAGAAGCGGAATGCAGTCTGGTTATGGAATGCTGCATGATGGCGCCGGTCAGAACAGGGAGCCGGGCAGGGACACTGATCTGCCGGATCGGCGGCTGGACGGCAGCTGAAATTCCGGTCGTTGCGGCAGAAGATGCGGAGAGAATAAGCTGGCCTTTCTGTCTGGAAAAAGTCTGGGAAATGCTGCTTTTATAGAAAATGGTTACTCAAATTGCGTAATCAGGGTGACGCGCCCGAAGACTTGCGGGCTGCTTTGCCGCGTACAGGATCTGGCTAAAACATAGTCGTAAATGTCAACATTTACAGAGAAAAAGTGAACAGATATAAGATAATAAGGAATGTGTATTTGCCTTTAAAAAAGCTTGCCTTTTTAGAGAAAACAGGCTATTATGGTAAAGGCAGAAAATTCTAATTTTTTATAAATGGAGGGCTGAAAGAATGAGTAATACAGCACAAAGCTTGGCAAGCACAAGAATTAATTCTTTGCTTGATGAGAACAGTTTTGTTGAAATCGGCGGATGTGTAACTGCCAGAAATACTGATTTCAACATGCAGCAGACAGAGACTCCTTCAGACGGAGTTATCACAGGTTACGGTGTGATCGACGGCAATCTGGTATACGTATACAGCCAGGATGCTTCCGTACTGGGAGGTACCATTGGAGAGATGCATGCCAAAAAGATCACAGCATTATATGATATGGCTCTGAAAATGGGCGCACCGGTGATCGGACTGGTTGACTGTGCAGGCCTGAGACTGCAGGAAGCAACAGACGCACTGAACGCATTCGGAGAGATCTATCTGAAACAGAGCATGGCTTCCGGCGTGATCCCGCAGATCACAGCAGTGTTTGGCACATGTGGCGGTGGTATGGCAGTAGCAGCAGGTATGTCTGATTTCACATTCATGGAAGTGAAAAATGCAAAATTGTTTGTCAATACACCAAATGCGCTGGCAGGCAACAGAGAAGAAGTATGTAATACAGCAGATGCCAAATTCCAGAGCGAAGAGAGCGGGCTGGCTGATTTCACCGGTACAGAGGCTGAGATTATGACAGGTATCCGCCAGCTTGTGTCCATGCTTCCGGCAAACAACGAAGACGACGCAGCTTATGAGGACTGCACGGATGATCTGAACAGAGTATGCGCAGATCTGGCAAATGCAGCAGGCGATACTTCTATTCTCCTTTCTCAGATCTCCGATAACGGAGTATTCGTAGAGGTAAAGGCTGCTTATGCAAAAGAGATGGTAACAGGCTTCATCAAACTGAACGGCATGACGGTCGGTGCAGTAGCGAACCGTACAGAGGTTTATGATGAGGAAGGCAGCAGAGCCGCGGAGTACGAGAGTGTTCTGACTGTCAATGGCTGTCAGAAGGCCGCAGAGTTCGTAGAGTTCTGTGATGCATTTGATATTCCTGTACTGTCCCTGACCAATGTAACAGGTTTCAAGGCAGACAAGCATACAGAGAGAAAGATCGCAAAAGCGGCAGCAAAACTTACATATGCGTTCGCAAACGCAACTGTTCCGAAGGTAAATGTCGTAATCGGCAAAGCATTCGGAAGTGCATACTCCGTGATGAATAGCAAAGCAATCGGAGCAGATGTGACCTTTGCATGGAGCCAGGCTCAGATCGGTATGATGGATGCGAGAAGCGCAGCCAAGATCATGTATGCAGAGGCTGACAACACTGTTATCAATGAAAAGGCAGCAGAGTATGCAGCTCTTCAGGAGAGTGCACTGGCAGCAGCCAAGAGAGGATATGTAGATACCATTATTGAAGCTGAGGACACCAGAAAGTATGTCATCGGCGCGTTTGAAATGTTGTTCACAAAGAGAGAAGACCGCCCGGCTAAAAAACATGGTACGGTTTAAGTGAGGTGGATAATATGAAAAACAGATTAAAAGCAATTTTACTTGCCACCGGACTGACAGTAAGCATGCTGACCACCTGCGCTTATGCAGAAGCCACCACTGAGGCAGCTACCGAAGTTGTGACTGAGGCGGCAACCGAAGCATCCACTGAAGCAGCCGGAGAAGAGCAGGCGGCCAGCGAGGCAGCTTCCGAGCTGAAGGAAGAAGAGTCAGAGGCAGGAGCGGCTGCGGAAACCGGAGCCTATGCGGCATATTATGACTCCATGAAGAATTCTGTAGTATCAAGCCTGCAGACCCTGTCTGATATGGATGAAGCAACGATTCAGAGCTATATTGAGAACAGCACAGATACTTCTCTTGTAGCAATGATCGCTACCTGGGACAGCGTGCGGGAAGAGCTGGGAAACTTTGTGGAAGTGACGAGCCAGACTGTAAGTGAGGAAGGCAATATTATCACGGTAGAGAGTATTGCCAAATATGACAAGATCGATGAGAATACTCCGGTAAAAGTAACATACGAGTATAACGCAAGGACACAGACCGCTTCCCTGAAGTGGGATGTACAGTATTCCATGGGCAAACTGCTGGGACAGGCAGGTATGAATACCCTGATGGGTGTCGGTATCGTATTCCTGGTTCTGCTGTTCCTGTGCTTCCTGATCGGTCAGATGCACTGGATCCCGGATCTGCTCAACAAAAAAGAAAACGAGAAGAAAGCGGCTGAAGCAGCAGCGCCGGCTCCGGCAGTGGCGGCTCCCGCACCAGTAGAAGAGCCGGAAGAGGATCTGACAGACGATCTGGAGCTGGTTGCAGTGATTACAGCAGCGATTGCAGCTTCTGAGAATACTTCCACAGACGGTTTTGTGGTACGTTCCATCAAAAAAGCAAATAGAAGAAACTGGCTGAACGCCTAATTATCAGGAGGAAATAAAAATGAAGAATTATACCATTACAGTAAACGGCAATGTATATGATGTAACTGTAGAAGAAGGCACCGGTTCTGTAGCTGCTCCGGCAGCCGCAGCAGCTCCCAAGGCAGCACCGAAGGCAGCTCCCAAAGCAGCAGCACCGAAGGCAGCAGCAGGTGCAGGCGCTGTTCAGGTAAAAGCTTCTCTGCCGGGTAAAGTTTGCAAGATCGAAGCATCTGTAGGACAGACTGTAAAAGCAGGAGACAATGTAATCATTCTGGAAGCAATGAAGATGGAGATCCCGGTTGTTGCTCCGCAGGATGGTACAATTGCCAGCATTGATGTAAAGACAGGCGACGCAGTAGAGAACGGAGACGTTCTGGCTACCATGAACTAATCAGACTGATTTATCAGAGTCAGATACCGTTTTCGCACTGTTAATGACCTGAATTTATTGAATAACTGGGAGGAAAAAAATGTCTTACATTACAAGTACATTGTCAAATCTTCTGCATCAGACGGCATTCTTCAATCTGACATGGGGAAACTATGTGATGATTCTGGTTGCTCTGGTGTTCCTGTATCTGGCAATTAAACACGGATTTGAGCCGTTGCTTCTTGTTCCCATTGCTTTCGGTATGCTGCTGGTTAATATCTATCCGGATATCATCTCAGCTCCCTACACAGATGCGATGGGCAGCGAACATGCCGGCGGCCTGTTACATTATTTCTACATTCTGGATGAATGGAGTATCCTGCCGTCCCTGATCTTCATGGGCGTAGGTGCCATGACCGACTTCGGTCCCCTGATCGCCAACCCCAAGAGCTTCCTGCTCGGTGCGGCAGCTCAGCTGGGTATCTATATGGCATACTTCCTGGCAATCTTCATGGGATTCAACGGAAAATCCGCAGCAGCGATCTCCATCATCGGCGGAGCTGATGGCCCGACTTCTATCTTCCTTGCAGGTAAGCTGGGGCAGACAGACCTGATGGGACCCATCGCCGTGGCAGCATATTCTTATATGTCACTGGTTCCGATCATTCAGCCGCCTATCATGAAGCTGCTGACTACTGAAAAAGAGAGAAAGATCAAAATGGAACAGCTTCGTCCGGTTTCCAAACTGGAAAAAATCCTGTTCCCGATTATCATTACCATCGTTGTTTGTCTGCTGCTGCCCACCACAGCTCCGCTGGTTGGTATGCTGATGCTGGGTAACCTGTTCCGTGAGAGCGGCGTGGTAAAACAGCTGACAGAGACAGCTTCCAACGCTCTGATGTACATCGTAGTTATCCTGCTGGGTACTTCCGTAGGTGCATCCACCAGCGCAGAAGCTTTCCTGAACTGGAGCACCATCAAGATCGTTGTTCTGGGTCTGGTTGCATTCGCAGTCGGCACCGCAGGGGGTGTGCTGTTAGGTAAAGTAATGTGCAAGCTTTCCGGAGGCAAGATCAATCCGCTGATCGGTTCTGCCGGTGTATCTGCTGTTCCTATGGCAGCCCGTGTATCTCAGAAGGTCGGTGCAGAGGCAGATCCGACCAACTTCCTGCTGATGCATGCAATGGGACCGAACGTAGCCGGTGTAATCGGTACAGCTGTTGCTGCCGGTACGTTCATGGCTATTTATGGAGTTTAATTTCTGATTATATAGAAAGGATATAGAACAATGGCAGAAGTTGCAAAAAAACCAATTAAAATTACTGAGACAATTCTGCGTGACGCTCATCAGTCTCTGATTGCCACCCGTATGACAACAGAACAGATGCTGCCCATCGTAGAGACAATGGATAAAGTAGGTTATCATTCAGTAGAGTGCTGGGGCGGCGCTACATTCGACGCTTCCCTGCGTTTCCTGAAGGAAGATCCGTGGGACAGACTGCGTAAATTCCGTGCCGGATTCAAACACACCAAGCTGCAGATGCTGTTTCGTGGACAGAACATTCTGGGATATCGTCCGTATGCAGATGACGTAGTAGAGTATTTCGTACAGAAATCTATCGCAAACGGTATTGATATCATCCGTATTTTTGACTGTCTGAATGACCTGAGAAACCTGCAGACTGCTGTAAAGGCAGCGAACAAAGAAAAAGGTCACGCACAGGTAGCTCTGTCCTATACTCTGGGGGATGCATATACTCTGGAATACTGGACTACCATGGCAAAGAGAATCGAAGAGATGGGCGCTGACTCTATCTGTATCAAAGATATGGCAGGTCTGCTGCTTCCGTACAAGGCAACGGAACTGGTTAAGGCTCTGAAAGAGGCTACTTCTCTGCCGATCCAGCTGCATACCCACTACACCTCCGGTGTTGCTTCCATGACCTACATGAAAGCAGTAGAGGCTGGCGTAGATGTCATTGATACCGCTATGTCACCGTTCGCTCTGGGTACTTCTCAGCCGGCTACCGAGGTTATGGTTGAGACCTTCAAGGGAACTCCGTATGACAGCGGTCTGGATCAGAAGCTGCTGGCAGAGATTGCAGATTACTTCCGCCCGATCCGTGACCAGGCTCTGGAGAGCGGTCTGCTGAATCCGAAGAACCTTGGAGTAAATATCAAGACTCTGCTGTATCAGGTACCGGGCGGTATGCTGTCCAACCTGACTTCACAGCTGAAAGAGCAGCACGCAGAGGACAAGTTCTATGATGTACTGGAAGAAGTTCCGCGTGTAAGAAAAGATCTGGGTGAGCCGCCTCTGGTTACTCCGTCTTCACAGATCGTTGGTACACAGGCTGTATTTAACGTAATCACAGGCCAGAGATATAAGATGGTAACAAAAGAAACCAAGGATGTGCTGAGCGGAAAATACGGCGCTACCGTAAAACCGTTCAACAAAGAAGTTCAGAAGAAGTGTATCGGCGATGCAAAGGTAATCACCTGCCGTCCGGCAGATCTGCTTGAGCCGGAACTGCCGAAGCTGGAGAAAGAAGTAGCGAAGTACAAACAGCAGGATGAGGATGTACTGACTTATGCTCTGTTCCCGCAGGTAGCTACTGAGTTTTTCAAGTACAGAGAAGCACAGCAGACGAAGGTTGACCCGAAAGCTGCTGACGAGAAAAACAAGGCTTATCCGGTATAAGAAGATTATAGACAGAAACAACTGGTTGAACGCATCGTGCAAAACGATTGTGTTCATGAACAGACAGCAAAACGGAATGGGAATGTCCGCTTTGCCATATCATAGTCCAAGCGAAATAGCTTCCTGAACGGAGGCTATGGAGAGAGCGCAGTCTGAATGAGAGATGATTCGGGACTGCGCTCTCTTTTTATAGTATAGGATTGTGGAAGCGCAAAGCACGTAACTATTATTTTCCTGAAACAAGATTTCCATGCAGAGAAAATAAATTTCTTTCGTCAAAAAAAGGAAAAAATATAGAAAAGAAAGTATATGAAAAAGGGATTGACACAACTGAATAAAAAAAGTATACTGGCACCAATCAAGAGCAAAGGCGCTTTTACAAAGCGGTCTATTGCTCTTTTTTCTTTCACAGGAAATTGCGTCCTGTGAAAGAACAGCCTTCGGCAAGATGCGCAGCTCGCAGAGAAGAAGCCTGCTCGTGCGCGGAACAAAAGCTGTGCTGCCGAAGCAACGGTTCGCGGGATATGCGAAGCACACTTTTGTTCTATGGTCAGTATAGGATTAGTATAGTTATTTATATATTAATAATATAATAAAAGTACAAAAGAATATGGAAAAATTAATGTAAATTATCATAATAAGAAAAAATATACAAATATCATGTATGATAAATAGGGAAAAAGCACAAAAAATACTGATTGTTAAAGGAAAATATAGATAATATATTGACAAAACGTTTTATCAAGAATATAATGGGACACATCAAAAGGAGTCAGAAAATCGTGTAAGTTTTCTGATTATTATTAAAGCTGATAAAACGTTTTATCACATTGGATGAATAGTTTTATCCAAAACAGAAACACACGGTTACTGATCCGAGAGGATGGTAATAGAAACTGCCAAAAGTTTAAAGGAGGACTCAATCATGAAGAAAAAGTTAGTCGGTATCTTATTAACAGCAGTTATGTGTACAGCCAGCTTGGCTATGACTGCATTAGCAGAAGACTCTGATAAAATTCAGGTGGCTTTTGTTCCGCAGCTGATTGGTATTCCCTACTTTACAGCAATGGATGAGGGTGGTCAGCAGGCAGCCGAAGATCTGGGATGTGAGTGGATTTACACCGGTGATACTACAGCAAGTGCAGACCTGCAGGTCACACAGATTGACTCCCTTATTCGCCGCGGTGTAGATGCGATCAGCCTTTCCGTACTGGACAGCTCATCTACCAACCCGTCTATCAAGAAAGCTCAGGAAGCAGGCATCATTGCTTTCACTTCTGACTCGGATGCAGCAGACAGCACCAGATCTTTCTATGTGGCACAGGCAGACGATATTGCTCTGGGCGAGACTCTGATGGAAGAACTGGCACAGGAGATCGGCGGTGAAGGTAAAGTCGGTATCGTATCCGGTGTTGCAACCGCGACAAACCTGAACACCTGGATCAAGGCAATGCAGGATTACGCAGCAGCAAATTATCCGGACATTGAGATCCTGGATATCAAATATACGGCAAACGGCAGCAGCGAAGAGGCACTGCAGCAGGCACAGGATCTGCTGACAGCCAATCCGGATCTGAAAGGTCTTGTTGGCGTAGCTTCCTCTACTATCCCGGGCGTATGCCAGGCGGTAGATCAGGCAGGCCTTGCAGGCGAAGTAAAAGTGATTGGTTTCGGTTCACCGGCAACAGTCCGTGAATACATGAAAGACGGTATCATGGATGCTTCTATTCTGTGGGATGCAAAGGCACTTGGCTATCTGACCTGCTGGGCAGGATATCAGGCAGCAACAGGTAATGAATTTGAAGAGACTCAGCACATTGATGCAATCGATACAGATGTAACATATGATGCAGAGACCGGAAGACTGCTTCTTGGTGATCCGCTTGTTATTACTCCTGACAATGTAGATGACTATGACTTCTAATTAATCTGTTCCGGAAGGATAAGGCACACTGAATGAAGTTCAAAACGCATCGGTGTGCCTTTTATTTACGCGAGTAATGGGCCGGGGATCGTGCTTGGATGGGATCCAGGCGAATAGCAGATGTGAGATGACTCCTGCCTCGCAGCAAGAATACCGGGATATTCTTGAACGTGATACCCGGAAGGATTTGCAGAGCGTGTTTTACCCCGTTTTAAGAAAGAGGTGTAGTATGACAGAAAAAATAGTTTTGGAAGCAAAGGAAATCGATAAATCATTTGGCGGAAACCATGCGCTTCAGAAAGTCAGTTTTCAGCTGAAAGAGGGGAAGATCCTTTCGGTTATGGGCGAGAACGGAGCCGGAAAGTCCACACTGATGAAAATTATTGCTGGGGCGTATAAAAATGACTCGGGAGAAATATATTTCGAGGGAAAAAAACTGACGCTGAACTCCCCGCTGGATGCTACCTCAGCCGGAATTTCCATCGTATATCAGGAGCCGAATGTATTTGCTGATATGTCGGTGCTTGAAAACATATTTATGGGCAATGAAATTTCTTCCGGAAAAGGCATCAACTGGCATGAAATGTACGCACAGGCAGTCGAGGCGCTGAAAATGGTAGATTTGAAAGAAGATATTCTTGCAAAACCCATGGGACAGCTTTCCATCGGAAACCAGCAGCTGGTTCTGATTGCCAGAGGTGTGTTCAGAAAATGTAAAGTTTTAATTCTGGACGAGCCGACTTCCATTCTGAGTTACGCGGAGTCGGAGAAACTGTTCCAGATTATTGATACCCTGAAAAAAGAGGGGGTCAGCATTTTGTATATCAGTCACAGAATACCAGAGATCTTACGGGTATCGGATGACATTATTATTCTTCGCGACGGCTGTGTGACCGGCACTATGAATGTGACGGAAGCGACAGAGGAAAAAGTCATTGAGGCGATGTCCGGAAGAAAAATCGACCGGAATGTCTATAAAGAGAGAGATTATAAGAAGAATGATACAATTCTGAAAGTAGAAGGGCTGTCCTACGGACGCACTTATCAAAATATCAGCTTTGAAGTAAAACCAGGAGAAATCCTCGGATTTTACGGACTGGTCGGATCAGGAAGATCTGAGATGGCCAGAGCAATCTTTGGTGAAACAAATGCTGAGAAGGGAAAGATCACATTTAAAGGTGAGGACATCAGTCATATTTCCACTCAGCAGGCAGTTGAAAAACGAATTTTCTATGTGCCGGAGGATCGCGGTACGCAGGGGTTATTTGCAGCACATGATGTAAGGAGCAACATGAGTGCATCCTTCTTAAATGTGCTTTCCAATAAATTTGGCATTGTAAACCGGAAAAAAGAAAAAGAAGCCGTACAGCATAACATTGATCAGTATAAGATTAAAGTTCAGTCACAGGACGATCTGATTACGAGCCTGAGCGGAGGCGGACAGCAGAAGGTTCTGTTTTGCCGCTGGCTGCTGGAAGAACCGGAAGTCATTATTCTGGATGAACCGACCAGAGGAATTGACGTGGCCACCAAGACGGAGATCCATCGCTATATTATGGGGCTGGCCGAGCAGAATGTGGCGGTGATCCTTATTTCATCGGATCTGCCGGAAGTGATGGCACTCAGTGATGAGGTGATTACCATGCACACGGGCCGGATCACTGCACAGTTTGACAGAGAAGAGGCCACCGAAAAAAATATTTTGAAATATGCACTGGATTTGAAAGATTAAAGAGGTGTCGGTATGGAAAATAAAGAAAAAGTATATGGATGGATTGACAGTCATTCAGAAGAAGCAGTGGGGTTGCTGCAGAAACTGATACAGGCTCCAAGTGTCAACGCATATTTTGACGAGGAAGAGTGCTACAAAAAAGAAGGAAGAGCACAGGCAGTACTGAAAACTTATCTGGATGAGATGGGAATGGAAACACAGTTCCAGTATCCGGACGCACAGGAACTGAAAGAATATGAGGGGAAGCCGGGGTATTATGCGGACCATGAATTTGAAGACCGTCCCAATCTGCTGGGGATGCTAAAAGGAGAGGGAAACGGAAAATCTCTGATGCTTTCCGGGCATATCGATGTGGTGCAGAGAGGAAGCAAGTGGACATATGATCCGTTTGCGGGGACTGTAGAAAATGGCAATATTTACGGGCGCGGCGCCTGCGATATGAAGGGCGGTATCGCAGCCATGACTATGGCAGTCAAGGCAATCCGGGAAGCCGGACTGAAGCTGAAAGGCGATGTAAAGATCGGAACAGTGGTGGATGAGGAAGCTGGCGGTATGGGCACTCTGGCACTGGTAGCCGCAGGAAACCGTGCGGATGCCTGCATCATCACAGAACCGACAGATCTGCAGATTGCACCACTGTGCCGTGGTATTCTCTGGGGCAAGCTGGTGATTGAAGGAAGAGCCGGCCATATCGAGCTGAAACAGGGCGATTGGAGAAAAGGCGGAGCAGTTGATGCAATTGAGAAAGGACTTCTGTATCTGAGAGCTTTTAAAAATCTGAATCAGGACTGGGCAATCTCCAAGGAGCATAAATATATGACGCTTCCGTGTCAGATCAATATGGCAGAGTTTCATGCAGGGGAATATCCGACAACATTTGCAAATCATGCGGAGATTGTGTTTGACGCACAGTATCTGCCCAGAGAAAAAGATGAGAACGGGCTGGGCAGCAAGGTGAAAAAGGAACTGGAAGATTTTGTCGCAGCGGTAGCAGAGACAGATGACTGGCTCAGAGAAAATCCTCCTCATATTGAATGGTTGATTGATGCGGACTGCGGAGAGACACTGGATGACCAGCCTTTCTTCCGGCAGACAGTGAAAAGCGCCAGAGAGGTGCATCCGGAGAGCGATATTGAAGGAATTGGTTTCCACACGGACATGGGATGGTTCTGCAATGTGGGCATTCCTACGATGAACATCGGGCCGGGCAATCCAAGACTTGCCCATCATTCTGACGAATTTATTCCTGTAAAGGACTTGATCACCTGCACAAAAATGATCGCATCTATTATTCTGGATTGGTGTGAAGTGGCAGAGTAAGGAGAGAAGACGATGAAGGATAAAGAGATTGTATATAAATGGCTGGATGAGCATACCGATGAAGCAGTGGCACTTTTAAAAGATCTGATCAGAATTCCGAGTGTCAATCCTTATTTCGAGGATGAAGATGACCTGAAGAGAGAAGGAAATGCACAGCGTTATCTGCAGAAGTATATTGAAAAAATAGGATTTCGGACAGAACTGACTTATCCGGATGCAGAAAAGCTGAAAAAATATGAAGGAATGGCAGGCTACTGTGGAGACCATACCTTTGAGGATCGTCCTAATCTGTACGGCGAACTGAAAGGTACCGGAAACGGAAGATCTATTTTCCTGTCAGGACATATGGATGTGGTACAGACCGGCTCCAAGTGGACTCACGATCCTTTCAGCGCAGATCAGGTGGGCGATAAAATCTACGGACGCGGCACCTGCGATATGAAAGGTGGCATTGCGGCCATGACCATCGCAGTAAAGGCTATTCAGGAAGCCGGAATCAAGCTGAAAGGTGATGTGAAAATCGGTACCGTAGTAGATGAAGAAGCAGGAGGTATGGGTACTCTGGCGCTTGTGGCAGAAGGCTACCGCGCAGACGGCTGCATTATCACAGAACCGACTCATCTGAATCTGGCACCGCTGTGCCGCGGTATTCTCTGGGGCAAAAGTATAATTGAAGGGCAGGCCGGCCATATCGAGCTGAAGAGAGAAGACTGGAGAAAAGGCGGAGCGGTAGATGCGATTGACAAGGCTGCCTATATCATGGAATACTTCAAGTCCTTTAACGAAAACTGGACATATACGAAAGCGCACAAGTATCTGCCGATCCCGTGTCAGATGAAGTTCGCACAGTTTGAGGCAGGTGAATATCCGACTACATTCGCAAATCATGCAGAGCTGACATTTGATGCACAGTATCTGCCCCAGGACAAAGATGAAAAGGGACTGGGCGGAAAAGTAAAGAAAGAGATTGAAGATTTCCTGATGGCAGTTTCCAAGACAGATCCCTATCTGGCAGAGAATCCTCCGAGAATTGAGTGGATTCTGGATGCGGACTGCGGAGAAACACAGGACACTGAAGATTTCTTTAAAGTAACAAAATCCTGTCTTAATGAGCTGAAGCCGGATGCGATTGTGGAAGGCAACTGCGCACATACGGATATGGGATGGTTCTGCAATGTAGGCATCCCTACACTGAATTTCGGGCCTGGCGATTCCAAACTGTGTCATCAGTCAGATGAATTTATTGAGATTCCTGAATACATCGAATGCGCTAAGGTGATTGCGTCTGTGATTATGGACTGGTGCATGCAGGATTAATTAGCATATATAAAGGAAAGGAAGGGTCGAGATGTTTAAAAAGTATATTCCTCATCCCTGTCGGCGTGAGTACTTTGCAATCATACTGCTGGTGCTGGAAATCGTACTGTTTTCAGTTTTTGTTCCCAACTTTGCAAACCCGAATAATTTTGTCCGGGTCATCCAGAACAATGCGGAGATAGCAATGATCAGCATCGGTATGACGATCGTTATGCTGCTGGGCGGAATTGATCTGTCCGTGGGTGCGGTAATGGGTGTTGTGGCCGTAATTACAGGAAATATGATCCAGGCCGGTATGAACACGCTGCTGATTATCGCAGCAGCAGCAGGTATCGGTATTCTGGTAGGAGCTGTCAATGGTCTGATCATTGCAAAGCTTCATATTCCGGACATGCTGGCAACACTGGCGACCCAGAATATCTGGAAAGCAATTATTTTCGGACTGCTGGGAGGTAAATGGCTCACCGGTCTGAAACCTTCATTCAGAGGGATTACGACCACGAGAGTAGCAGGGATTCCCGTGCTGCTGTTCCTCGTGCTGGCAGTTTATGCAGTATTCTACTATATTTTTATGTACCGCAGATTTGGCCGTCATATCTACGCCATCGGGTGTAATGAGTCGGCAGCTCGTTTAAGCGGCATCAACGTAGAGAGAGTTCGCCTGGCAGCTTACTGTATTACCGGTTCTCTGGCAGGTCTGACAGGACTTCTCTATATCTCCCGTATGGGAAGCGTGGAAATGACAATCGGCGGAACAACGGCAATTCAGTGTATCGCAGCGGTAACCATAGGCGGTATTGGCGCAAAAGGAAGCGGAACGAGAGGTTCTGTGATTGGTACGCTGGCCGGTGTATTTTTCATCGGATTTCTGAAAAACGGAATTGTCATCATGGGCATACCGTCTCTGCTGGAGAACTTCTTTGTGGGATCACTGATGATTATCTGTGTACTGTTTGATTCTGTTTCGGCCATGAGAAAAGCTTCAAAACCGATGGAGAAGGGAGGAGCTAACGCATGAAAAAAATGATTCTTTCGCTGGCAAAGAGCCGTTCCAAATTTCTTGCCCTTCTGCTGGTACTTGAAATTGTAATTTTATCGATTCTGAATCCGGATTTTTGCAGAGTAAAAAATCTGATTGAAATTCTGCAGTTCGGTGCTACACTGTTTCTGCTGGCAGTAGGAGAGTCCCTCGTTATTCTGGCAATTCCCGGTGGAATTGATATTTCTATCGGTTCCATTGTGAGTCTCTCCTGCGTCACACTTGGTTTTATTTATCGTGCGACGGGAAGCATGGCAGTTGCTATTCTGGCTGCAATCATCGCAGGAGGAATGATGGGAGCGGTCAACGGTGTACTGGTTGGTATTTTCAATATGCCTTCACTGATTGCGACACTGGGCACGCAGTATGTGTTTGCATCCCTGGCATTGTATATTACGAATGGTGTGGCAATCAGCGGATTTCCGGAGAGCTTTGAGTGGCTGTCTCTGAAACAGACTTTTGGTATTCCGAATCAGATCCTTTTCATGGTCATTCCGGTCTTGCTGATTGTTCTGTTCCTGACATACAGGACACAGTTTGGCAGAAATATCTATCTGGTAGGAGATAATGCAGAGGCGGCAAAATTTGCGGCAATTAAAACAAAAAAGACCCTGTTCTTTGTATTTGTTCTGGCCGGTGTGCTTTCTGCATGCGGCGCAATTATTAACTGTTCCTGGCTGATGACGGCCCGTGCGGATGCGGGAAGTGGGATGGAGATGAATGCCATCACCGTAGCAATGTTAGGCGGAATTGACGCAGTGCGGGGCGGCAGAGGTCATCTGAGTGGTGTTATCATCGGTACGGTCATTATCACAATGCTGAATTCCGGGCTGCAGATGGCAGGTATCAATTCCATGTGGATCTTGGCGATTACAGGTGTGATCCTGCTTGTTTCCATCGTAATGAACAGTGCAATGAGTAAATTTGTGGCAAAAGTAAGTAAAAATTAATGAGGCGGCAAGAAGAACTGTCATGTAACAGTACGGGCAAAACGAGACCCGAATTTATGGTAGGAGGTTATAAGGTCTGAGTAAAAAAGTACTGCTGGTAGGTGAGTCCTGGTCAGCAACCATGATGGAAGTGAAAGGGTTCAACAGCTTTTTCTCATCAAAGTATGAGACAGGGCTTGGATGGATCGACAAGGCAATTGAGAAGGCCGGATATGAATTTGTGTATATGCCAAATCATGAGGCAGCAGAAAAATTCCCGTATACGCTCGAGGAGCTGAGCGAGTATGCCTGCGTGATCCTCTCAGACGTGGGGGCAGATACCCTGCTGATCCCGCCGGAAACTTTTGCGTCCAGTGTCAGAAAACCCAACCGCTGCAGTCTTCTGAAGGAGTACGTGATGCAGGGCGGCGCACTGCTGATGGTAGGCGGATATATGACATTTTCCGGTATCGGCGGACAGGGCAAATGGTGTCATACCGCAGTGCAGGATGTGCTCCCGGTACAGCTGCTTCCGTATGACGACAGGATGGAACACTGCGAAGGCGTATTTCCTGTGACAAATAAGCCGGACCATGCTATAATGAAAGGCATTGAGGAAGAGTGGCCGCCGGTGCTGGGATACAATAAGAGTACCCTGAAACCGGAAGCTGAACTGGTGGCATCAATCTGCGGCGATCCGTTTATCGCAGTGGCAGATTACGGCAAGGGCAGAAGTGGAGTATTCTCCACAGACTGTGCGCCTCACTGGGCTCCGCCTGAATTCTGCAACTGGAAATATTATGATGTGCTTTTCAAGAATATCATTGATTATCTGGTAAAATAAATGATCAATGCCATATTTCGATACTGTATTAAAGAGGTAGCCTGTGCGTACAACACTGAAACAGATCTCTGAGGCAACGCATTTGTCAATTACGATCGTCTCTCAGGTCTTAAATGACAGACCCTGCAGGGTTTCAAAAGAGAACAGACAGCTGATCCTGGACACGGCAAAAGAGATGAATTACCGCCCCAATCTGGTAGCGGTGAGTCTGGTGAAAGGAAGTACCAATACCATTGGTCTGGCTATTTCAGATATCAGAAACAATTTTTTCTCAGTGCTGGCAAAAGGTGTGGAGGAAGAGTGCCAGAAAAATAACTGGAATGTAATTCTGTGCAATTCTAACGATAAGCATGCCAAGGATATGGATAATCTTCGGATGCTGGCAGATAAGGGAGCCAATGGGATCATATTCGGAATGGCATCAGAGACTACAGTGGAGACTGCAAAGGAATGTATTGATCTGATGGGCAGAGAGCAGATGCCATATCTGCTGGTAGACCGTTATATTGAGGGCATTTCAGACTGGGTGGTGTGTGTGGATCACCTTCACGGAGGACGGATTGCCACGAAGTATCTGCTGGAGCAGGGACACAGGCATATTGCCTGTATTACGGGGCCGGAAAACCTTCTGGATTCAGAGCAGCGTCTGCAGGGCTACAGAGAAGCGCTAGAAGCATGTGGTCTGGAGATGGATGAACGCTACATCGCGGAAGGTCGGTATACCTTTGATAGCGGTGCCAGGGCGGCAGAAGAACTGATAAATCGTGGGATTCACATAGATGCGATTTTTGCATTTAATGATATCATGGCCATCGGAGCAATTAAGCAGTTAAGAAAGCATGGGATCAGGATCCCGGAGGATATTTCTATCATTGGATATGATGATATTTTTATGGATGAATTTCTGGATGTGCCGCTGACAACGATTCGTCAGCCGGCGGAAAAAATGGGACGGGCTGCGGCGCGTCTCCTGATCCGCCGTGAGATGGGGCGCAGGACAGGAAAAACACCGATCGTTTTTGAGCCGGAGCTGATCAAACGAAAATCAGTAGTCAGAAGAATGCCGGACTGTTTTTGAAACGGTGTATCAGGGATGAACTGCCATAAGGGAACCTACGAAATAACTGGATTTCCCTTGTGGCAGTTTTCGGTGTAAATCAGGATTTTTATCAGGCATTTTTATACCGAGACAAAATATGTCTGATAAGTCTTTTCAAGAATGTCCCGGCATTCTTGCTGTCGGGTGAGGGCACCTGAGAAAAGGGGAAAAGAAGAGGGAGGAAGGGTATGCTGATACTGCAGCAGATGACAGCATTTTTAATATTCATTATACTGGGATATTATATAAGAAAAAAAGGGATCCTGGATGAAAAGGGAAGCTCCGGAATTGCCTGGATTGTGGCCAATGTGGCCAACCCGGCGCTGATTATTTCGGGGGCAGTCAATGCACAGGAAAGCCTGTCAGCCCGTCAGGTGCTGACAATCCTGGGACTGGGTACGGCCGTATATGGCGGCTTGATCGTGCTGTCTTTTCTGCTTCCTTGTCTGCTCAAAAGGAAGGGAGCAGAGCGGCAGGCCTACCGCAATATTTTTCTGTTTTCCAATGTGGGATTTATGGGATTTCCGCTGCTGAGTGCAATGCTGGGATCCTATGCGGTGTTTTATGCTTCTATTTTCACAATTCCGTTCAATATTCTGCTCTATACGCTCTGCCTCTGGAATTTTCGTCAGACCAGATCGGGGAAAGGATCCAAAAGAACAAAAAAGACAGGATGGAAAAATTTCCTGAATGTGGGGGTTTTGGCCTGTGTACTGGCGCTGGTTCTTAATTTCACGAGACCGCAGCTGCCGGGATTTGTTAAGACCGTGATTACAAACCTGGCCAATCTGACCGCAGCGCTGAGTATGATGAATATCGGCATGTTTCTTGTGAAAATTAGAAAGAGAGAGCTGCTGACAGATGGAAAGCTGATGCTGGCTTCTCTGATCAAGCTGCTGGTGATCCCGGTGGCAGGCACAGCGTTGTTTGCGCTGCTTATCAGGGATGCAACGCTGGTGACAATTGCCATGGTTGTGCTGGCAACGCCTATGGCCAGCATGGTGGCAATCCTGGCAGAACAGTACAAACATGAGAACAGGCTGGAGACAAAGGCAGTTGCACTTACGACAATCCTGTCAGTGGTTACGATTCCGGCCGTATCAGAGATCCTGAAGCTGTTTGGCGTTATGTAATGTGCAGTGTGCGTGACGGCTGAAAAGACATCAGCTGTGAGGCGACTTCACTTACCCAGGTGGCGGGAAACAACTCGCGAAAAGACTGTATTTTAGGAATATGCTATAAAATAGAATGTGAAAGTTCACTTTGCTGAACGGGAGGAGCCGGAGATGGAAAACAGAGAAGAAGCGCAGCAGCTGCTGTGTGATGTGCTGGCGGTGCGCAGTGTCAACGGAAAAGATGATGAAGGAAAAGTTGCGGAATACCTGGCAGAATATTTCAGAAAATCAGGAATTGACGCAAAAGTTGACAGGATTGATGTCACACATGCTAATGTGAGAGCAGTTCTGCATGGGGAAGACAGTGACAGAAAGATTCTGTGGAACGGCCATCTGGATACAGTACCCTATGGATCTTTAGAGGAATGGCAGACGGATCCGGCAGAGCCGGTGATCAAGGACGGATATCTTTATGCCAGAGGCGCCAGTGATATGAAGAGTGGTCTTTGTGCGATGGTATATGCGCTGTGCCAGTGCAAAAAGAGCGGAAAGATTCCGCCGCATACCATTGAGTTTATCGGAACCTGTGATGAAGAAAATAGCGGTATTGGTGCCAGATATGCAGTATCATCAGGAAAATTTGGACATTATGATGAAATGCTGATCGGTGAACCCACCGGGCTGAAGGCGGGGATTGCGCAGAAAGGCTGTATCTGGCTGGAACTCGAAGGCAGAGGCAAAACCAGTCATGGAGCGTATCCGTGGCAGGGATGCAGTGCGGTGACGCATATGATAAGCGTGACAGAGAAAATCAAACGCTATGTGGAGAGTCACAGCCATGGCGTGCTGGGGAAGGCGACCGCCAACATCACACAGATCGAGGGAGGGATTGCGCCAAATATGATCCCGGATCGCTGCAGGGTGCTGATGGATATCCGGACTGTGCCGGGAATGACGGCAGAAGAGCTGCTTGGACAGGCAAAAATATTTTCCGGAGAAGAAGGTCAGGCAGCTGACGGTCGGTTTGAAGTTTCTGTTCAGATCAAAAATAACAGGCGTGCAATAGAGCTCGGCACGGGGCGGCCGCTGTTTCTGAACCTGAAAGAGAGTCTTGAGCAGGAGAATATGTCTGCAGAGCTGACAGGCATCAATTTCTTCACCGATGCGTCCATTCTGGCCGAGAAGGATCTGACCACAGATATTCTGCTGTTCGGACCTGGAGAACCGGATATGGCTCACAAGCCAAATGAGCGTGTAGAGCTGGAAAAATACCAGGCGGCGATCCGGGTGCTGGAGCATATGCTGATGAAAAAATAAAAGGGAATTGAAAAATCTATGGAAGAGGGCGAGTTCACTTTGCAGGTGAGCCTGATGAAAAATAAATAAAAAAGTTTGAAATAATGCTTGACAAATGACGAACAGTATAGTATTATACTTTATGTTGTCGGACAGAAATAATAAAGACAACGGGATGTGCGTTTAGCTCAGCTGGATAGAGCGTTTGGCTACGGACCAAAAGGTCGGGGGTTCGAATCCTCTAACGCA
>CAKRNX010000003.1 GCA_934371475.1 uncultured Lachnospiraceae bacterium | reverse complement strand
AACTCCAGCAGCTCGCCTGCCATACAGTTAGTAAGACCGCTGGCTCTGGCAATTCCGTCACCCACCATCAGAATGGTGCCGGTCTCGTCCTGCTGGATCGCATTTTCATAATATTTGATCTGGCTGCGGATGACCTTGGATATTTCTTCAGGTTTTAATTGCATGTTTCCATACCATCCTTATCAACATTTTAGATTTCTTTCAGTTTTCTGGAAATGCCGTCCAGACGCCGTTTTACTGTTCCGTCCAGCTGCTTTCCATCCAGTTCCACGCGAATTCCTCCCAACACTGCCGGATCTTTTGTCTGCCTGAGTGCCACATTTCTGCCGCTGATCTGCTCCAGCTTGTCCTTCAGTGCCTTCATCTGCGCCTCATCCAGCGTCACCGCACTGGTGACTACTGCCTCGGCAATGTTGTGGTCCGCATTGTAGCGCCGTGTAAACTCATCGCAGCATCCTGCAAATTCCCGCAGAATATTCCGCTCGCACAGCAGCTTCAGAAAATTAACCAGATAACGCTCTGCCTGAGTTCCGAATGCGGTCTCAATCAGGCCTGTCCGCTCTTCTTTGGGAATAGAGGGTTCACTCAGAAGCTGCACATACTCGGGATTTTCCCGAAACAGCTCCCTCACCTGGCCTGTCTGCTCCATCATCACCTCAGTCAGATTCTCTTCCGCAGCCAGGTCATACAGGCTGCTTCCATATATTCTGGCGGTGTGTGTCATGATGCCTCACCTACATTCGCAATAAATTCATCAATGAGTTTCTTGTGGTCTTCCTCGTTAATTTCACGTTCGATCACCTTGCCGGCAATCTCCATGGCCATGCCGCCGATTTCATTCTTCGCTTCACTGACTGCTTTTCTCTTCTCCTGGGCAATATCGCTCTCAGCCTTCGCCTTCATGGCAGCTGCCGCAGCCGCCGCATCTTCAAGGATCTTCTCACTCTGGGCACTGGCTGTCTTCTGCGCGGTAGAAAGGATCTCACTGGCTTTGTTCTTCGCGTCCGCCATATCCTTTTCATACGCCTCTTTCATGGCGATGGCTTCTCCCTTCGCCTTCTCGGCGTCGGAAATCTGCGCATCCGCTCTGGATTTCCGCTCATCCAGCATCTTGTTGATGGGTTTGAACAGAAAGCGCTTGATTAAATATGCCTGGATAAAAAGGTTGCAAATCTGAGCTACGAACGTCCATGGCACAAGGCTTACTAATTCCTGCACCTGCATGTCTGTAACCTCCTGTCTGTATTCTGCAATCAGCTAAGGAAATTCATGAACATTCCGGGTGCTACGAAGATCAGCAGCAGACCGGTAACGAAACCGTAAATACCTGTTGTCTCTGCGATCGCACAGCCAAGCAGCATGGTAGATGTGACATCACCTTTGCACTCGGGCTGACGTCCGATGGCCTCCAGAGCCTTTGCCACTGCGTTACCTTCACCAATACCAGGTCCAATACCTGCGATCAGAGCGCATCCAGCGCCGATTGCACAACCTGCCAGAGCAATACCTTTTGCTAATAACTGAAAATCCATAAATTCTTCCTCCTATGTCCTATGTTTTCAGTAAAGCGGACATTCATCTTCCGCTTTGTCACATACGTATGAATACAATCGCATTCATGATCTCATCTATGCTTTCCATGAGATTTTTAATTTTTGTTAAAACCTGCTGCGACAGCATATCTTTTATTTTGCGCGAAACGCTTTATTGCCGGGTGCAGCGGGTCAGGCAGCTATGGTCGCTGCCGGAGCAGAAACATCCGTTATCCTTCTGCCGCGTTCGAAATGTAAAGAACCGTCAGCATACAGAAAATAAATGCCTGCATTACGCCTGAGAACCAGTCGAAATACACCGACAGGATCGCAGGAACACCCACATCCAGGATCGGGATCTGGGAAAGCACATCACCC
This sequence comes from uncultured Lachnospiraceae bacterium, assembly GCA_934371475.1. Taxonomy (GTDB): domain Bacteria; phylum Bacillota; class Clostridia; order Lachnospirales; family Lachnospiraceae; genus Merdiplasma. The sequence goes on along the minus strand of CAKRNX010000003.1, from coordinate 47,723 downwards.
ACGACTCCGGGAAGAAGCCCGAAGAGCGCAGAACTGGCCAGTGCCAGAGCGGCATAAACCAGTGCATTGATTACCACGCCGGAAAGAATATTTCCGAAATGACGGCACGCCATACTGATCGGCGTTGCCAGCTCAGACAGAATATTAAACGGCGTCATAACCGGTATGGGAGTCGTAAATCCCTTCAGATATCCGCCAACTCCGCCTGCCTTGATCTTCTGTGCAGTAATCATGATAAATACCACAACTGCCCATGAAGCTTCTGTAGAAAGATCCGCTGTGGGACTCCTCAGACCGATCAGGCTGATCAGGTTGGACACCACACTTGTTGTAAAAAGTGCCGCTACAAATGGAATCATATAGCGAAACTTCTCTCCCATGTTGCCAATGACAAATGAATTGGCCTTTTCCACCAGCATCTCTGCCAGCGCCTGACGCTTGGAGATGTTCTCTACCTTCAGATCATGCGTCAGCCAGATACACAGTCCTGTAATCAGGATCATGACAAGCCATGAGACCACCAGCGTCTCCGTAATCTGAAACTTTCCAAGAATGGGAAAATCAATCGGGAACGTGTAAAATATCCGCGCCCCTGTGATATCTATTTCCATGCATATTCACCTCCTTATCTTTTAGTATTTGTATTTTCCTAAAATCCATAACCTGCGGATCCGAAATACTCATGCTGTCTTCTGCTTTTTTCCCAACAGTCCGCCGATCTTGATCCCGAACCCCGGAAAAAGCAGCGGTGCAATACCTGCCACAAAATGAAAACATGGAAGTGTAATTGCCAGAATAATCCAGAGGATCTGCAAAATCAGTCTCTGGCTGTAGCTGGCTTTCATTTTCATAAAAGCCATATCCTTCTGATCCTCCGGAATAGCCGCCACTTTCTGCACTGTCATTCCCATCAGGAAAAAGTTCAGCACAGCCACTGCGCTGCCCGCAATGCCGCCGAGAAATACCGTATAATCAAACGGCACCTTTTCCGGAATGACTGCGTGAAGCACTGCAAAAAGCACCCACATGACAACCGTCCCGATGGCAGTATACAGAGCCACATGTTTTGTCTCGTTCTTTACTGCCGGCTGTATCTGCTTCATATCCATTTCTCTGCACTCCTTTCTTCCGCGCACCTCTGCAATACTGCCGGAGGCTTTTCGTAAACTTCCGGTTCCGGTTTGCGAAAACATAAAACTTTTGCTGTATGCTCAACTGTGCCGGTTAAAGCATACTCTGTCCTTTTTCTTCCGTTCAGATTTTTTCCCTGAGCCATGAGATGTCTCTCTGACATAAAACTTCCAGGCTACTGACGCCGATCCTCCCAGGCCGAAAAAAAAGCCCGGAATATAGACCCAGCCGCCCAGATCAAACTGCCCCGCCAGCCATCCGCTGATAAAAAGACAAAAAAGCAGCGGAGTAATCAATGACAGTCCAAACTGTGTCAGCAATGACACATTCTTTAAAATATCTGCCCACTTGTTCATCTGTATCCTCCTGCTGCCCGACATCTGCAATCTGATCCTGTCCTTGTCCGGAACCGGACTCTTTGACACTGTAATCTTATAGATTATAACATTTATATTATAGCATTTTTTTCATTATGTCCAGTTTTTCAGTCTTAATGCCCCCAAAAAATGTGCATTTTTTATTAAATGCTAAAACAAACAAAAGTGTGCCTGCACACCCCGCAAGCCACCTTTTGGGCAGCGCAACTTTTGTTTTGCACAGGCAGGCTATATATGCAGTTCCCCGGTTTAAAAGAAAAATACGCTCCTGCAAGTTTCCCCACAAAAGCGTATTTCATTAGCCCGGCATTTCTGTTTCGAAGTGAGAGTCACCTCATATCTGATGCCCCGGATTTATTTTGAACTGTCTGCGCTGATGCTGTCATTTCTGATGATAAATTTCACGCTGCCGTCCATGCCGTCTGCCAGTCCTGCAAAAGTATTATATGCACTTCCTGCATCTTTCAGGGCATCAAAGCGGTCAATCAGCTTATCAATGTTGTCATCGAACAGCTCTGTCAGCTTCTCAATTCCTTCCTCATTAAATTCTTTCATACCGTCGCGCAGCTCTTCCGAACCATCTTTCAGCTCTTCTACGCCGTCTGCCAGTTCATCGCCTGCATCTACCAGATCCTTGGTGCCGTCTGTCAGTTTGGAAGAGTTATCATTCAGCTTAGTCACACCGTCTTTTAAAGTAGAAACACCGTCGTCCAGAGTCTTGGCTCCGCTTGCCAGCGTACCGGCTCCGGTATCCAGCGTATTCGCTCCTGTCGCCAGAGTCTTGGCTCCGCTGCTCAGAGTGCCTGCTCCGCTGCTCAGCTCTGAAAGTCCGGCATCAAGCTGTCTGGTTCCGGCATACAGTGTGTTGATACCTGTGCTCAGTGCACTGGCTCCGCTCTTTAATGCTGCGCTTCCGCTCTTTGCGCTCTGTGCGCCGCTGTACAGCTGACTCGTTCCGCTTGCCAGTGTTGCTGCACCGCTCCTTAACTGGCTTGTTCCGCCTGCCAGTGATGCCGCGCCGTTCTTTAACTGGCTTGTTCCGCTTGCCAGGCTGCTGCTTCCGCTCTTTAACTGGCTTGTTCCGCTTACCAGCGCTGCCGCGCCGCTCTTTAACTGGCTTGTTCCGCTTGCCAGATCACTGCTTCCGCTCTTTAACTGGCTTGTTCCGCCTGCCAGACTGCTGCTTCCGTTCTTGAGGCTGTTAAGCCCATTTTTCAAAGTAGATACACCGTTATTTAAATCGGATCCATCTGCCAGCTGACCTGCCATAGCATCGGACAGATCTTGGCTTCCGTCAATCAGCATATTCAGACCGTACATGAATGTCTTTTTGCTGGTGGTATCTGTCTCATCACCGATGGCATCCACAATATCTTTCAGGCCCTGTACCTTCTCTCCATCAACTTCTCCTCCATTGATCAGCGTATCTTTCATTGCTTCAATGCTTGCTTTCAGCGTATCCATGCCGCTCTGCAGACCGCCCTGTTTTTTACCTTCTGTATCGGTTGTTCCATTCAGGATAGCATCAGCTGTGCCCAGCTGTGTGCGCACGTTCGTTACCAAACCGGTAAGAGCCTGATTCTGCGCAGTCAGCGCTGCATTCTGCTTTTTCAGTTCTTCTACCGTCTGTGACTCACTTCCTGCTGTCTCTGCAGACTGTGCGGCAACGGCACCGTTCTGCAGTTCTGCAATCTGCTGCTGATATTGGCTGATCAGCGCTTCATAATCGGCGATGGTTTCCTCGTAAGAGTCAATCGTCTCATTATAAGAACTGATAGCGCTCTCATAACTGTCTGCCGCTGTGTTGTAGCTGTCTGCCGCCTCGTTATAGCTGCCGGCCGCCGCGCTGTAATTGCCTGCTGCATTTTCATATCCGGAAGAGATGGAAGCTGCCGTGTTCTGCGCATCCGTCACATACCCCGAATACTTGGAAAGACCGACTTTGTTCAGGGTGCTGCTCACATCAGACAGGATCGGCGTATAAGCTCCCAGCGCATTCTGATATGCGCCTGCTGCGGATGCTGCCGCGCTGTCGGCACTGCTCTTTTTCTCCTGTGCTGCGGAAACGCTGTTCTTTGCGTTCTCTACCGATCCTGATGCGGATGCTGCCAGCTCCTGCGCTTTCGCTTTGGACTCCTGTGCCTTTGCCCTGGCTGTCTCAGCCTGACTCTGTGCATCTTCCGGAGATACCGCATTCTCAGGAGCTTCTGATGTAACCACTGCTGTGCCCTCAGATGCGTTCTCACCGCTTCCCTCACTTGCGGAACTTCCGGACTGTTTCAAAGCATCGTCAATCGTTTTGTTGACGCCCGTGATAATCTGGTTCAGGCCGTTGACTGCATCCATAGCCGTATTGCCCTTGCTGTTCTCCGTTGCATTGAACTGTGCTTCCAGCTGTGCAAATGCAGCTTCTACTGTCTTAATGGCTCCTGCCACTTCTTTTCCTTCTTTATCCTTATATCCTGTCAGCATTTTTTTCAATGCAGACAACTGGTTCTTCATATCGGAAGCGCCGCTCTGCAACTGATCTGCGCCGTCCTTTACGCTCTCCAGCGCTCCCTGCACTTTGCTAGAAAGTGTGTCAAATCCGCTGGCTGCCTGTGATGCACCTGCGGCCAGCTGCTGTGCACCCGCATCTGCGCTTGCTGCGCCTGATGCCAGAGTCTGTGCTCCTGCTGCCGCACTGGTTATACCACTCTTAAGGCTCTGTGCTCCTGCATTTACCTGTGCGGCTCCGCTCTTAAGTTTCTGTGCGCCCGCATCTGCTGTCACAGTGCCGCTCCTGAGGCTCTGCGCACCGCTGTTTACCTGTGTGGTGCCGCTCTTGAGCTGCTGTGCTCCCTCGTTGGCAGTAAACAGACCGTGTGCCAGAGTTGTCAGACCATTATCCAGCTGCACCGCTCCTGCCGCCAGAGTCTGTGCTCCTGCTGCCGCGCCATTGCTGCCCGCATATCCAGCTACCAGCTGGCTGCTGCCGGATTTGGCACTGGCGGCTCCGCTTGCCAGTTCGGAGGCACCACTTGAAAGTGTCTTGGCTCCGCTGTTCAGTGAATGTGCGCCGTCCGCCAGATCAGAAGCTCCGCTTGAGAGCTCCGCGGAACCATCTTTTAAGGTTCCCACACCGTCATAGACGCTCGCTACACCGTCCGTATACTCTATCACACCATCATTCAGATCGCTCATGCCATCCTTCAGATCCGGAATGTTGTCATACAGTTCTTTGATGCCGTCCGCCAGATCACTGCTGCCGTCTACCAGTTTTTTTGCACTGTCTCCCAGCTCTTTCATATCATCTTTCAGATCATCCAGTTTTCCGTCTTTGTTCAGATCCAAATCATCCAGCTCATTCAGCACATCATTCATAACGAGAGACATGGACATGCTCATGGAGAAATTCTCGGCATCCATGGTCACTTCCACATAGCCCGGAATATCGATATCATCCAGATCCTCATTTTCATTGAGCTTCAGACTCTCATTCAGTCCCGGAAATGCCAGGCCAACCACGATCGTGTCACTGCCTTCTGTGATCACTTTACCTGTGTTGACTGTCACGTTGCTGACGCAGCCGTCTGTGAACAGCATGCCGGACATGACTGCAAACGGAACATATATCTGCTCATCCTTCCCTGCCACTTTTACAGTTCTGGTCTCTTTATTGGTATAGTCATAGCGGATCGTAACTTTTCCGCTCTTTCCTGCCAGATCCTCCGGGGCAATCTCTTTTCCATCCAGGGTGTAAGTGATTTTTACATCAATGGGCGTTTCCTTATCTGTAGTTCCCTGATAATAAATATCATCTCCGTCAGAATTCCATGTGATGTTGTCTCCTGTTCCTTCCTGATATGTCTCATCGCCTTTTACATTCGTGATATCTTTCAGAGAAGTAGCGTCCTCAACATCTCCTGTCTTCCCTCCGTTTTTCAGCCAGTCACTTACCAGCACTTTTTTCTGATTACCGGATGCATCTGTGAAAATATATACAGTCTCATCTTTCTGCGCTGTCTCGCTGCCGTCTGCGGTATCTGTAGTTTTATCTGTACTGTTATTTTTCTCCTCGTCTGCCGCCTCTGTCTCAGTCTCTTCTGTGGCTGTATCTGCATCTGCCATCACACTGCCGGTTCCCGTATATGCTACTCCGGTGAGAACCAGTCCCATAGCTGTTCCCATCGCCAGTACCCGTCTGAATGTCTCCTTGTACAATCCCTTCATAATAATCCTCCTCATGAAAACAATTCTGTCTCTTATGATTTCGGCAGTATTTCTTTCTTCTATCTCTGAGAATATTCATGCCTGATATCTATGTTATTTCTATGTTCAATCGCATAATACAGAATATAGAAAAAGATCCCGTATGAAAATATTCAATCTTTTTCAGATGTAAAACAGAGAACGACACTTTCGTAAAAGTGTCGTTCTCTGTTATACAATATCTATCAGATGTGAAATGGCTCCCAGCCCTGATATACCTCCGGTGCAGATTGAACTGTACGCAGGAGAAATATGCTATATAAATGCCTGACGCACACCTCACGGCAAAATACTGGGACATTCTTGAATTTTTAAAAATCTGTGGATCAGAACTCAACCGGCAGATCCACCATGGAATGAGATGCTATATACTCATACATCTCCACCATCTCCGCAGGCGGCACCCGCATCCCGTCCCTGATCCATGAAATCAAAACAAAAGTAAGATTCTGAGAATAGTATTTCGCGATCCACTCCGGTGTCAGCCACTCATATTTGTACTGTTTCTTTACCGTGCGCCCTTCTATGTAATCAGTCACAACCTCCCTGATACACTGTCCTACAATACTCTCAAAAGAATTCTGCCCTTCCAGTTTTGCTACATGTCCATAAAACTCTCTGTTCTTCAATATGCTGGTAAAGATAAAAGAAATAGATTCCCTCGCCATACTGTTCAGCAGAAGCATACGCACCGGATTGACGATCTCTTCTCTGCAGATCCACTCCAGCAGCTCGTATTTATCCTGAAAATGATTATAGAACGTCACCCTGATTACTCCGGCCCGGTCTGTAATCTCTTTTATCGTAATCTTCTCAACCGGTTTCTCCAGAACCAGTTCTTTAAAGCTCTCTGCCAGCAAAAGCTTTACGTCTTTTTTTGGCTGCATAGATTTTCTCCTCTAAAATCACATGCCATATTTTATCATTTTTCCTCCCGAAAAGTAAAGTGGCAAATTCCACATTTCCACAGCCGCTCATGTTTTCCAGACTCTCTTTCCACATACCGGCCCGGTTTTCCACATTTGTCTGTGCCTGTTTCCACACAGTAAAATCTGTTCCTTACATCAGCCGGGACATGAAGCTCCCTCTTGTAAAAATCTCTGAAACCAGAATCCCTGCGGTTTGCAGTGAAACTCCATCTTTTTCCCCGTGCCGGGATGAACCAGCTGCAGTCTGTCGGCACACAGCGCCAGCTCACCAGCTCCCTGAACGATCCCGTACTTTCGGTCGCCAAGCAGCGGCATACCGGCTCCCGCCATCTGTACCCGGATCTGATGATGTCGTCCGGTCTCCAGCCGGATGTCTGCCAGCGCCAGTTCCCCCTTCTTCTCCTCTGCTCCGTCCGTCAGTGTCCAGGACTTACGCTCCACAATCTCATACTCCAGACGGGACAGCTTTACCCCGGCCGTCCCTTTTGACACAATCACAGAACTGTTCGTTCTGTGATCCTTCAGAAGATAATTCTCCAGCACATACTTTTCCCCTGGCCGGTACGCTCCTCTGCTCTCTGCTCCCGGGGTCAGCCAGACCACAGCCTGATACCGTTTGTTCATCCTGTCGTCTGAAAGCTGCGCGGAAAGCCCTGCCGCCGCCTTCTGCGTCTTGGCGAATGCCAGCAACCCTTCCACCGGCTGATCCAGCCTGTGAACCACACCCAGATACGGCTCCTTCTTCTCACCGCCCTGCTCCCAGAGACGGTTTTTCAGTATACTCACCAGATCCCGTCCGCCGATGCGGCCGCTCTGCACCGGCAGCCCCGCCTCTTTGCGGCAAATCAGAATCTGACTGTCCTCATAAATAATCTCCATATGCTCAAACCTTAAACCGGTATCCCACACCCCAGATTGTCTCAATATACTGAGGTTTTGCGGAATTTTTCTCGATTTTCTCCCTGATTTTTTTAATATGAACGGTCACTGTCGCGATATCTCCGATTGACTCCATATCCCAGATTTCCTTAAACAGCTCATCCTTGGTAAATACATGATTGGGATTCTGTGCTAAAAAGGTCAGCAGGTCAAATTCTTTTGTCGTAAATGCCTTCTCTGTCCCGTCTACCCAGACTCTGCGGGCCGTCTTGTCAATCTTCAGCCCGCGGATTTCTATGATGTCATTGGCCTGTGCATTCATGTTAACGAGCCTGTCATATCTGGCCAGATGCGCTTTCACACGGGCCACCAGCTCACTGGGGCTGAACGGCTTGGTCATATAATCATCCGCTCCCAGCCCCAATCCGCGGATTTTGTCAATGTCATCTTTTTTTGCTGACACCATAATAATCGGCATATTTTTTTCTTCTCTCACCTGTCTGCAGATATCAAATCCGCTGACTCCAGGCAGCATCAGATCCAGGATCAGCAGGCTGAATTCTTCATTTACCGCTCGCTCCAGCCCTTTCGTCCCGTCATTCTCAATCTCTACTTCAAAGCCGCTCAGTTCCAGATAATCCCTCTCCAGATCTGCAATGCTGACCTCATCTTCAATAATTAATATCTTACTCATACCGGTACCTCCTGATATTTTCTCAGAACAAAGCACATCGTCGTTCCACGTCCCAGCGTGCTGCTTGCCCAGATTTTTCCTCCATGATCTTCAATGATCTTCTTGACAATTGACAGTCCGATGCCGCTGCCGCCCTGGGCAGAATTCCGCGATGCATCCGTGCGGTAAAAACGGTCAAAAATGCTGGGGAGATCCTTGGCTGCAATCCCCTTGCCGTTATCCTCCAGCTCAACCTGGATAAAATCACCCGCATCCAGAATGCGCAGCTCAATCTGACCTCTGGGCTTGTCAATATACTTGATGGAATTGCCAATGATATTGTTGATGACACGCTTCATCTGCTCCGCATCTGCAATGACCACCGTATTTTTGTCCACCTTGTTCTCATACGTAAAGCGGATACCACGCTCCTCCAGATCCATGCACACTTCCTCGGCACAGTCATCAAAATAATCCGCCACATTGATCTTGTTAAATGTGTAGGGGATCCGGTTCGTGTCGATCTTGGAATAAAAAGTCAGTTCATTAATCAGACGGTCCATATCATTGGCTTTGTTATAAATGGTCTTGATATACCGGTCCATTTTTTCCGGCGTATCCGCCACTCCGTCCATGATGCCCTCCACATATCCTTTTACTGTCGTGATCGGAGTTTTGAGATCGTGGGAAATATTGCTGATCAGTTCTTTGTTCTCAAGATCGTACTTTTCCTTCTCTTCCTCCGACTCTTTCAGTCTCTGTCTCATCGCTTCAAAATCCCGGCACAGATTGCTGATCTCGCCGTCGCCTTCCGGTTCGAGAGTAAAATCCAGATCACCCTCGGTGATCCGGTGTGTCGCCTCTTTCAGTTTGTTCAGCGGACGGTTGATACCGGTATAAATCCAGACCACCATCAGCACTGCCGTCAGAAACAGAATCAGAACAATCACGATCAGCAGCTCCCCGATCAGCGAGCGCACCTTCGGTAAAATCGCCGATGCCGATATCACGATATAAGCGCTTCCCTTTGATCCATCAGATAACAGAATATCCACCTGCTTAATAAGCGACTTCACATCATTTCCAATGTATGTCCCGTCTCCATTCTCATCACTCTGCCCATAGTCCGGCAGTTCCTTCTTCAGATAATCAATGTTTTCCTCTGTCCCCTGATAATATATCTCATCATTGATCTCTACCAGCAGGTAGGAAAACTTGTTCTGCAGTTCCTCATTAACCTGCGTCAGATAATTATAATCCCGGAACTTATCTGGTGTCTCCTCTGCGGTCTGCTCCAGCTGTGACCGGATCGACTCCGTATATTCGCTGATGATCTGCATGGTATTTGTCAGCGTCTCCAGATTAAACTCAATTCCGTATGTCTCTTCAATCGACCGCATCTGATACCGGCTTACTGCCGTAATCGAAATCCCGCAAAGCAAAATCGGCACCAGCAGCATCGCACAGAATGCAATCGACAGCCTTGTTTTCAGTTTCATTTTTATTTCTCCTTTAATTACTGCTTCGCACACCCCGCGGATTACTGCTTTGGCAGCACAGCTTTTGTTCCGCGCGCGAGCAGGCTTCTTCTCTGCGAGCTGCGCATCACGCCGGAGGCTTTTATTTCACAGGACGCAATTTCCTGTGAAATAACATATCTGAAATTCAGGAATGCCCCGGCCGTCTTGCCGGAACAGTTTTCAGGCACGCTCTGATGTGTGTTTGAAAGGGTTCTCAAGCCTGTTCTTTTTAGTATAACACATCATGTTTTCATTGGCACATAAAGAAAGAGAGAGAGTTATTAACTTTCTGTAAAGATACACAATTTTTGTTCCGCGCACGCTCAGATTGCATATGCAGTTTTCTCCGCTTGCCGCATGGCATCTTCCTATACCCGAGGATATGGCTTCTCTTCTGCGGACTGCGCAGTCTACACTCCGTTTCAGTCGGCGCAAAACCATTGTCCACCGGACAATGTGCGCCCCGCCGGAGGCTTTTTCTTTCACAGGACGCAATTTCCTGTGAAAGAAAAACACCGCAGTCCCGGAAAATCCTGCGGTCTGCGGTGCTTACTGTTTTTAAACCAGCGGTACATGCTGCGGTCTGTTCAAGAATGCCCAGGCAGTCTTGCTGCAAGATGGAAGCCACCTCACATCTGATCCTGCCTTACAGATATTTTTTCAGTTCTTCTACCTTGTCCAGTCTCTCCCAAGGCAGATCCAGATCGTTGCGGCCGAAGTGACCGTAAGCTGCTGTCTGCTTGTAGATCGGGCGGCGCAGGTCCAGCATTTTGATGATGCCTGCCGGTCTCAGATCAAAGTGAGTACGCACGATCTCTGTCAGCTTTTCATCAGAAACCTTGCCTGTCCCGAATGTATCAACCATGATAGAAGTAGGCTGTGCCACGCCAATTGCGTAGGACAGCTGGATCTCGCACTTGTCTGCCAGTCCTGCCGCTACAATATTTTTTGCTACATAACGTGCTGCATAGGCTGCAGAACGGTCTACCTTCGTGCAGTCCTTTCCGGAGAAAGCACCGCCGCCGTGTCTTGCAGATCCGCCGTAGGTGTCTACAATGATCTTACGTCCGGTCAGACCGCTGTCGCCGTGAGGTCCTCCGATTACAAATCGTCCGGTCGGATTGATGAAGAACTTGGTATTCCCGTCTACCATATCTGCCGGAATGATCTCATCAAATACATATTTCTTGATGTCCTCATGGATCTGCTCCTGAGTCACATCCGGATCATGCTGGGTAGATAATACAACAGCGTCCAGTCTTGCCGGCTTTCCGTCATCATACTCTACTGTTACCTGCGTTTTTCCATCGGGACGCAGATATTTCAGTGTTCCGTCTTTCCTTACCTTTGTCAGCTGCAGAGCCAGCTTGTGAGCCATGGAGATTGCATAGGGCATATACTCCTCAGTCTCGTTTGTGGCATAGCCGAACATCATACCCTGGTCGCCTGCACCGATTGCTTCAATCTCATCATCGCTCATCAGATTTTCTTTTGCTTCCAGAGCTTTGTCTACACCCATGGCAATATCTGTGGACTGCTCATCAATCGCGGTAATTACGCCGCAGGTCTCAGCATCAAATCCGTATTTTCCTCTGGTATATCCAATCTCACGGATGGTATCTCGGACAATCTTCTGAATGTCCACATATGCTTTTGTGGTGATCTCACCCATTACCAGAACCAGGCCGGTAGTGGTTGCTGTCTCACATGCCACACGGCTCATGGGATCCTGTTCCAGCAGCGCATCGAGAATGGCATCGGAAATCTGATCACACATTTTGTCAGGATGACCTTCAGTTACTGATTCAGAAGTAAATAATAATTTCTCCATCGTTCTTTCCTTTCTTTTTCGTAAAAAAGTGCTTTTGCACTCAACAATGATAACTAATAACAAAAGGACGCAATTTCATGTGGCATCATGCCGGAGGCTTTTATTCACAGGACGCAATTTCATGTGAAACAACAAAAGTGTGCTTCTTACACCCCGCGGGCCACTGCTTTGGCAGCACAGCTTTTGTTCCGCGCGCAAGCAGGCTTCTTCTCTGCGAGCTGCGCATCTTGCCAGTGGCTTATGCTATAGGAAATTATCGTAATTTCCTATAGCATAAAAAAACCGCCATAAGGCGGATTTAATAAAACATTCATCAAATCCCCTTATTGTTCGAGTTGACTCGCTCAGGTTGGCACCTTCCGCACTGCGGGGTTGCCGTGGTTTCACAGGTCCTCTGTACCTCCACCACTCTGAATAAGAGAAAAATAAATAGTATTTCGTTTACTGCCAGAACACATTACTACGTTTTACACGGTTCGTCAAGTGGGATTTTGGCTTTTTGAGAAAATTACAGTTCATTCTTCATGTACTTCATGTAATTAACCACCATCAGAGCGATTTTGAATGTCAGCGCGTCGTCAAACACACGAATATCCAGACCTGTGCTCTTCTGCAGTTTTTCAAGCCGATATACCAGCGTATTTCTGTGGACAAACAGCTGTCTGGCTGTTTCCGACACATTCAGATTGTTCTCAAAAAATTTATTGATCGTACCAAGCGTCTCCTCATCGAAACTGTCCGGCATCTGCTCTGTGAACACCTCGTTCATAAACATTTCGCACAGGTTCACCGGAAGCTGATAGATCAGTCTGCCGATACCAAGACGACTGTAGGCATGGATGCGTTTTTCGGAATAGAAAATTTTTCCCACATTCAGTGCCATCCTGGCTTCCTTGTAAGATCGGGAAATCTGCTGGATCTCACTGATGATTGTTCCGTAGGCAATGCGCACACTGGACATGGCCTCGCTGTTAAGCATATCACACAGCATTCTGGCCGTACGCTCTGCCTGGTCGCACGTGTCATTTTGTCCAAGTTCCTGTACGAGAATAATGCTCTTTTCATCTACCGCGGTAATAAAGTCTTTTCCGTCACTGCCAAACAGACCTTTCATGATCTCCATAGCCATGCTGTCTTTTTCATTTTTGGTCTCAATGATATAGACAATCCTTCTGGCCTCTGTAGGGATGTGAAGCTTTTTGGCTCTGTTGTAAATATCTACCAGCAACAGGTTGTCCAGGATCAGGTTCTGAATAAAATTATTCCGGTCGAAGCGCTCTTTGTATGCCGTAATCAGACCCTGCAGCTGACTTACCGCCACTTTGCCCATCACATGGACATCCTCTCCGGCCCCCCGCACAATCAGCACATATTCGGGCATCTTATCATCAAAAACCTTAAAAAAATGATGTTTCTGCACCTCCTGGCTGTCTGCCATGGAAACTGCAAACTGCTGCACTGTTTCCGGAGAAATTTCATCCATTTCCCAGGTAGACGCAATCTGGTTTCCTTCAAGATCCAGCACACAGAAATCTATTTTTGTGATACTTTTCAATTCTTCAATCGTATTTTTTATTACCTGAGCGGATAACATATTTGATTCCTCCTTCTTACACTGTCATTATAAAGCGGACATTCGCAATCCGCTTTCGCTGCCTGCTCATGAACACAGTCGCTCTGCAACTGTCAACGGGAGATTTTAACTCCCGCCTGCATAAGCATCCCCCTGCCCCACCGCTTAGTACTCCGCGCACCTGAAGCAGGGAATGTTTATTCTGCATTCAAAAATGTATCGAATATAAATATTGTACAAAATACGTTTCACTTTTTTGTACATCTTACACGAAATCATATTCTGATGCAAGAATATCTTAAAAAAATATGAGAGATACTGTCTTTCAGATAAATTTTTACCCGTTTTACAGTATCTCTCTTTCTGCTTTACCCAAATTTTCAGGCATACTTCAGCCCTGTGCAGCAATCATTTAACAGTTTCAGGAATGTCCCGGCGTTCTTGCTGCAAGGTGTACGTTATGCATCTGTCTGACTGATTTTCTCCATTCTTTTAGTTTGTGATTGTCAGCTCTGTCTCTTTGTCAAATACATGGATCTTGTCCACATCCAGCGCGAACTTCACAGTATCGCCGGTTCTTGCCTGCGTGCGCGGATTAACTCTGGCTGTCATATTGCTTCCATTTACCGTAAAATACAGATAAACTTCCGCTCCCAGCAGTTCATATACTTCGATTTTGGCCTCAAGAACCGCATCTGATCCTGCAACAGCCTCATCATCATCCGTGATATTCTCCGGCCGGATACCCATAACGACAGTCTTGCCGTCATATCCTTTTTCGATCAGCTTTTTCGCCTTGTTCTCCGGCAGCTTCACGCGCGCTGTGGATCCTACCTGCAGATATGCTTCTTTTCCGCTTACCTGTACCTGCGCATCCAGCATATTCATCTGCGGAGACCCGATAAATCCGGCTACGAACAAATTGCCCGGCTCATTGTAGAGATTCTGCGGAGTATCTACCTGCTGCACCACGCCGTCTTTCATCACAACAATACGGGTTCCCAGTGTCATAGCCTCTGTCTGGTCATGGGTTACGTAGATGATCGTCGCACCCAGTCTCTGGTGCAGCTTGGAAATCTCTGTTCTCATCTGTACACGCAGCTTTGCATCCAGGTTGGAGAGCGGCTCATCCATCAGGAATACCTTGGGATTACGTACAATCGCACGGCCCATGGCAACACGCTGTCTCTGCCCTCCTGAAAGCGCCTTGGGCTTGCGGTCCAGCAGCTTCTCCAGATCCAGGATCCTGGCAGCCTCATGCACCATTTTATCAATCTGATCCTTCGGCGTTTTGCGGATCTTCAGGCTGAATGCCATATTGTCGTACACGGTCATATGGGGATACAGCGCATAGCTCTGAAATACCATTGCGATATCTCTGTCTTTGGGCTCTACATCATTGACCACTCGATCCCCGATTTTCAGTGTTCCGCCGGAAATCTCCTCCAGACCTGCAATCATACGCAGCGTCGTGGACTTTCCACATCCGGAAGGACCTACAAAAATGATAAATTCCTTATCCTTAATCTCCAGATTGAAATCCTTTACCGCCTCAAATCCGTTGGGATAAACTTTTGTAATGTGTTCCAGTGATAAACTTGCCATAAATACCCTCCCTGTTTTGCGGCCGCTCTCGGCAGCCATATATCATATTTTTAACCATTGCGGTATCTGACCGGACATTTACTGTCCGCCTCCGTCACCGCACCGTGTCAAACCTCTCTGTCACATTTCACTGTTCGTAGAGCGTGTTTGAAAAAGGCTTTTTGTGAGCTGCGAGTTCCAGTTTGTGGGAGATTTTGTCCGAATGAGGGCGGCGTAGCGGGGCTACGTCAACCGAATAAGGACAAAATATACCGCAAAGTGGGGCTTGCAGATCGCGGAAATGTTTTTTCAAACACACTCTAGTATACTAAATTCCCTTCCTGCCCTCCATACATGAAGTAACCAAACTTTTTGTCAAACCCTTGTCAGATCTGACATCTGTCCTGCTATTTTCATACCATTCCCGTTAATCTGCCGGAATATCTGCCTGTTTCTGTACAAACTGACCAGAATATACGGTGAGAACTTTTCTGTGGAACGGGAAACAAATCCGTATCCGTGGCGGAAGTCAAGCCCCATCTAATATAGTCTCTGACAGAATTGCCTGGGCATTCCTGAACGCAAAGCGTACTGCATGCAGAAACGATTTTTCCTGTATTTCTTGTATTTTTCCTCTAAACTGTGTATACTTGAGACTCAGATAAAGACTCAGCTAAACAAACTGCGTATTGAATCTGTATTCTGTTCATCCTGACAACACGACATGACTGCGGGAGATATTATGAACTATATTGTGCTGGATCTGGAATGGAACCAGAGTCCTAACGGAAAAATAAAAGAAGAGCCTCTGCTTCCTTTCGAGATTATCGAAATCGGAGCAGTTAAAATGAACAGCGAGCATATGATCCTGGACCGTTTCCATGAAATTATCCGGCCGCAGGTCTATACAACGCTGCACCATATGACCCGTGAGATTATCACCCTCACTGAAAAAGATCTGGCAGACAAGCGGCTGTTTCCTGAAGTGGCAGCCGATTTTATCGACTGGTGCGGGGAAAACCCTGCCTTTTGTACCTGGGGACCGGGAGATCTGCTGGAACTGCAGCGCAATTTTGCCTGGCACTCCATGGAAAATCCTTTCCGTTTCCCCCTGTTTTACTATGACATTCAGAAAATTTTCAGCATCGTCTACGAAGATCGCAAAACACGAAGATCCCTGGAGCACGCTGTGGATTTTCTTCAGCTTTCCAAGGAGATCCCCTTCCACGACGCCTATGACGATGCACTCTATACGGCCCGGGTCATGAAACATCTCTCGGATGAGGACATCCTGAATAACTCTTCTGTGGATTATTACCGCACACCCGCCAACAGGCGGCAGGAAATCCACATTAATTACAAAACGTATTACAAGTATGTATCCAAACCTTTTGCTTCCAAAGCCGATGCCATGAAGGACCGTATGGTAGCCTCCACCCGCTGCTATCTGTGCCAT
Organism: uncultured Lachnospiraceae bacterium; assembly: GCA_934371475.1. Classification (GTDB taxonomy): domain Bacteria; phylum Bacillota; class Clostridia; order Lachnospirales; family Lachnospiraceae; genus Merdiplasma. The sequence goes on along the minus strand of CAKRNX010000003.1, from coordinate 31,519 downwards.
CAGAGCGCCCGCAAAAAAATCCGATGGTTTTCCAGCGGGAGCCGTAATTACTTCTGTCTGGCCTGGTGTCAGGAACACGGCTGGCTCAAAGGCAAAGCCCGGATGCGCCAGCATGAGGACGGCAGCTACTATGTCGTCAAGACTCTGAAGCTGGTAGATGACGAAGAAGCCTATTCCATCCGTGAAAAGCAGGAAGTGCTGCGGGTGAAGCGCCGTCTCAAAAAAGCCTATACCACACATACACGGAACACTTCCGTTCAGGAACAGGAAGGCTCCGCCCGAAACGGCAGACACAAAAAATCCGGAACCAGAAAATATAATTCCAGTTCCGGAAATAAATATGGCAGCACCCGTTATCACAGATAACCACACTTATTTTGTCGCTTTAAAATTGCGGATCAGCTCCTCAATCTCTGTCAGCAGACAGTCCACACGTCCGTAAAACGCATCATTGTTGCAGGGATTGAGCATTTCTTTTTCCAGCTCATCCATCATGTCCTTGACGGCTTCCATTCTCTTTTTGCCTGCATCCTCATGATACAGGATATAACGGCTTCTCTCGTTTTCTTCCGGAGTCATCTTCTTCAACACAACCTCCACATTAGGCTTCTCACCAATATAACGGTATGTAATGGACGGAGAAGCATGATTTAATAAATTCTGGAGATAATAAATATCTCCCGTTGATTTATAATATCTCCACGCAAATGTCTTTCTCATAGTCTGCGCACCGATCGAGGTCAGACCAATACTTCTGCCTGCGCTCTTTAATGCCCGATATGCCTGCTCTCTGGAGAGCGGGGACGGGGAGCTGGCATGACCCAGGATCAGATAGGCATCCGGATCTTTTCCCTCTGTATAGCGGTCAATGATCTCTCTTACATCATCCGGAATATAAAACGTGCGTTTCACATTCTTCGTCCCTATGTAGGCCTCAATACAGTCCTTTCCTCTGATATCCTTGTTGTGAAATTTCAGAATGTCCTGCAGCTGGAGTCCGGTTCCCACACCAATTTCAAACATAATGTAGTACTTGTCGTCCATTTCTCTCAGTTTCTCTTTGAATTTTTTCAGTGTTTCGTCGTCTTTGATCGGTGCAACCCAGTTCATACTTTTACCTCTCCCTTATTTTTATTTGCCTCACGCAGCTGTCTCTGGCGTTCTTTCTCCATCGCTGCCCTCAGTTCCTGTTCAATTTCATCTGTCGTCTTCTGGTCGATTTCTTCTTCGATCCGCAGACGCACTTTTTCTTCCTGGCGGCGATGCCTGCGCATTCTCGCCTCCCTGCTGCAACGCATAATCAGAATGAGCACAAATATCAGCAGCACTGCCAGGATCACAGCACCGATGCAGATCACCACCAGCCTGTTTTCTCTGACAAAATGTTCCGTGTAATCGAGCACACCGGTCACTATATCCTGCGTGCGTCCCAGCACAAGCGCCGCCGTAGCCTCCACTTCTTTGCCCCGCGTAGACACGGCATGGCTCCGCTCGCTCAGAAGCTGCAGGTTCATCTTGCGGGCAAAGGGTGCCTGCAATCCGCTCACCAGAGGCGCCATCGTCATCTGCACGCTGCCTACTGTCCAGTCATGATATGTGTAGCTGATTTTACTTCCTGATGAGCCCTGTTTTTCTGCTTTTATGCGGACCTCCGCCGCACTCATGCCGTTTGGCAGCGTGACCATTCCGTCCCCGGACATTGAGGCCGTTGGCTGCAGCAATTCACTGATCTCCAGTCCTTCCTGCACACTGCCCAGATAAACCAGCCCCATCGCTTCATAGAATGTCGGAAAGCGCCTCTGCGGCTGCACAGTCACTCTGTCAAACTGTTCAAAACCGTAGTTCATCAGATTTGCCGTGTCATTGTATGCCTGATCCGCTCCGTTGTCGTGCAGGATCACGCACACCAGGCGCAGCCCGTTTTTCTCTCCGTAAGTCACCAGCGTATTCCAGGCATCCGATGTAAATCCAGTCTTTCCTCCCGTACACCAGTCCTGATAATATCCGCTGTCGCTCTGAAGCATCTTGTGATGGTTGTAAAAATACCGCTCGTCCGGCGTCTTGTTTGTCTTGGGACAGTTAAATGTACATGTGCTGGCCAGTCTCCGGAACTCCGTATTCTCATACGCAGCCTGCGCAATCAGCGCCATATCGTAGGCGCAGGTGTAATGATCTTCCTGATGCAGTCCGTGCGGGTTGGCAAAATGCGTGTTGACACATCCCAGCTGCGCCGCTTTCTCATTCATCAGATCAGAAAATCCGCTGATACTGCCTGCCACATATTCTGCCAGCCCGTTGGCCACATCGTTGGCCGACTCCAGCATCAGAGCGTTCAGCGCCTGCTCGATTGTCATTGTCTCTCCGGGCTGTATCCCCGCATGGCTGCTGTCGCTCTCAATATTGTATACAATCTCGGAAAACGTAATCCTATCCTCCAGGCTGGCATGTTCCAGCGTCACCAGCGCTGTCATAATCTTGGTAATGCTGGCTGGGTACCTGGTCTGTGTGGCATTTTTGCTGTAAAGAAATGCCCCCGTATCCAGATCCATCACCACGGCCGCGCCCGCAGGTACCGCGTCTCCCTGCGGCCACCCCGCCAGTTCATTTGTCTGGATAGGGTCGTAATACTCTTCCGGAATGTATTCTGTCTCTTCTTCCGCCGCATCCTCCTCAGCCCAAACTGCTGCTGCGCCTGACATTGCCAGGCAAAATACCAGAAGCAGTGACAGAATACTCCGATATAAATTTTCTCTCTTCATCCTTCTCCAATTCCTTTCCCGTTCAAGAATGCCCCGGCACTCTGCTCCGGAGCAGTTTCCCGGACAAATTTTATTTCTTCTCTTACCCTGCACCCCTCAAACAAACTTAAAATTTAATGATTTTTTACAAAACGTTTCACAATGTAATCATTGGCTTCTTTTTCCTGGGTATCGTCAAGCGGCGTCAGTTCCTGGCTGCCATATTTCCTCTCCAGGGCATTTTTAAGAAGATAATCACACAGATGCGGATTTTTGGGAAGCAGCGGCCCATGCAGATAAGTCCCTATCACGTTCCGGTACAGCACCCCCTCCTGCTGATCCTCCCCGTTATTCCCAAATCCGAATATAACCTTCCCCAACGGCCGGTTTTCATTGATGTAAGTCCTGCCGCCGTGATTTTCAAATCCCACGATCGGATACGGGAAATGCTCATTCTCTATGACAATATTAGAAATCAGCCGCGGGCTGCCCTGCTTCGTGTACAGATCCACCAGCGAGAGTCCCTCGATCCTGCCTTCCTCCGTGTCATAATAATGCCCCAGCAGCTGATAGCCGCCGCAGACAGCCAGCACCGAGCCTCCGTCCTCCACATAGGACTGAAAATCCTTCTGTATCTTTTTTAACTGGCTGCACACCAGCATCTGCTCCCGGTCGGATCCCCCTCCGAGAAGCACGATATCCAGAGCGGTAAAATCGATCCGATCATCCAGCTGGAACTCTCTGACTTCAGCCTCAAAGCCCCGCCACTCCAGTCTCTTTCTCATGCATTGTATATTTCCCCGGTCCCCGTAAAGATTTAGAAGATCCGGATATAAATGTCCGATTGTAATTTTCATCTCATATCCTCCGGCTTCTCTTATGCCATTTAAGATTGCAGGACTGACAGCCTGCTATTATTTTTCCATATCTTTCAGAATATTATGTGTGCTGTAGAGAGCCGTATAATTCACCAGCACATAGAGATTGCCGCAGCCATCCTCCAGTCTGCGCGTGATCGCGGTCCGCACATCCGGGATCAGCTCCGATGGAATATCCACATATTTCAGACGCAGCCTCATATCCTGGCACCGGATCCCGCTGACGGTAATCGACCGGATATTCTCTGCTGCGAACCGATCAAAATCCACATCCCACAGCCATGAAATGTCCGTGCCGTCCTGGGCATTGTCATTAATTACAATAATCAGATCCTTGGAATCTGGATCCTCCATCACGGCCGAAATATTCTGGTTGAAGCCCGCCGGATTTTTGGCCAGATTTAACAGCACTCTGCTGCCCTTAATCGCAAAGACCTCGTTCCGCCCGTTCTGCGGATTAAAATCTGACAGCACCCGGTCAAACTTCTTCAGCTCCATGCCTGCACTCCTGGCTGCGCTGTACGCTGCCAGGATATTGTAAATATTATAAAATCCTCTGTAGTTTGCCGCGATATGGCGTCCCTCCACCTCGAACTCCAGCCCGTGATCCATCCGGATATGGGACGCATCAAAATCAATGGGGGGCCTGGCAAATCCGCAGGACGGACAGTGGTATACGCCGATCTGGCTGTAATGATAGAAATCATATTCCAGTTTGGCTCCGCACCGCTTGCAGAAACGTCCCTCCCTGATCTCTCTGGTATCCTGTTCGTCAAACACTTTCTCACTAATGCCGTAAGTCACGTACGGATTACCACTCTCCATCGCCAGATAGGCTGACAATGCGTCATCCCCATTCACAACAACGGTCATATCGGGAGCCATCTTCATAGCCCGGTCTAACAGCTTCATCGTGATATCAATCTCGCCGTAGCGGTCCAGCTGATCCCGAAACAGATTGGTCAGGATCATATAGTCCGGTTTAAAATGGGGAAATACTTTTACGGTAGAAGCCTCGTCCACCTCAATGCAGGCATAATCCGCATCCAGCCTGCCGTTCCATTTTGCCGCCAGCACAAAGGCCGCCGCCACTCCCATCAGCATGTTGGAGCCGGTATGGTTGCACACCAGCTTTTTGCCTTCAGACTCTACCGCTGAGCAGAGAAGATTGTTCGTTGTTGTCTTTCCGTTCGTACCGCATACTACAAATATCTTTTCCCGCACCTGTCCTGCCAGATCCCGCAGAATGTCCGGATCAATTTTCAATGCCAGCTTCCCGGCCATCGTCACACCCTGTTTTCCGGCCAGCTTACATCCAAAGCTCAGCAATCTGGCCGCCAGAATGGCCGCCGTCGCACGTATTCTCATAATTATTCCGCCTGTCTCATAAAATTATCATATATTTTATCATAAACGTTACTTATCCATTCGTCAATCCTGCAATTTTATATCACTTATCCTTTACTGTTTATTTTACATTATATTCCAGTATTTTTAAACACCTTTTTATTATTTACAGTTTCCGGCATTTCTGCTGCGAGGGGCACTCTGCCGGAGGCTATATCAGATGGGAATTGGCTCCCACCATTGATACAAATTTGTTTCTCGCCATCTATAAGAAGTGGGAATCATCTCACATCTGGTATACCAAAAAGACAGGTTCCTGATCTGTCCTGCAAATCCATAGAACCTGTCTTTTTTATTTCTGTTCTTTTGTTTTACTTATTCCTGCAGGCAACGGGCCATACAGCGCCAATCATCCATGCCTGCAAAAATATCAGTCTTACTTTCCGTTCTTTACAAGTTTTACAACTGCACCGCCGGTAGCAGGCATATCAAGCTCAATCGTATCTGCTGCTGTCACAGCTCTGATCTCTTCTGTGATTGCGATATGGGTATCATCATTTGTCGGATCTTCGCCATCCCGGAAAATGTAGGCAGTGTACTCGCCCTCATCCAGAAAATCAAGAGAGATCGTTTCCTGATGCGCCTCATTGCACATCACAGCTGTATACCAGTTATCTCCGCTCTTTCTTGCCAGTGCTGCATAATGGCCCGGATCTCCGCTGATGAAATGAATATCATCCCAGGAAGTCGGCAGATTTTTAAACAGATCTTCATATCCGATATGCGCACGGTAAACTTCCGGCTTGTCTGCCATTGTCTGAACTCCGCACTCAAACATCACTGTTTCTGCCATCAGATGAGCCTGTGTCACTGCTCTGCTGCCGTCATAGATATTTCCGTAGGAGGCCATCGGAGTGAAATCTGCGCCGCCGACAGCAAAACGTGTAAACGGAAGCTCGCAGTCAAAATGTGCGTCGTTCACTTCTCCTTCTGCACCGTTAACCGCCTCACGGGATATCACATTCGGATATGTCCTTCTTTCTCCGTCTGTTTTTCCTGCGCCATGAATATTGACAATCAGTTCATTTTCTGCAGCTGCTTTCTTGATCTCATCCAGCAGCTGAACAATTTCCTGACTCTGGGAGTCAAAGAAGTCCGGTTTGATACCTGCAATTCCCATCTCATGCCATTCTTTCAGCCTTGCCAGCTCTTCCGGTGTATCCAGGTCTCTCTTATTTGCCCATACAATAATCTTAACGCCTTTTTCCTTTGCATAATCCAGCACTTCCTGGGTCCAGTCATAATATCCGTCATACAGGTCATTGCCGCGGTCATACACTCTGGGCTGCCATCCTTCATCCAGCAGCTGATAGGGCCATCCCATCTCCACTGCAAAATCAATGTATGCTTTGTACAGCTTCGGAGCCGTTTCTTCCCATGTGGTTCCTTCCGGCAGATTATCGTGACGCAGATCTCCGTTCAGCCATGTCCAGTCTGTTGCTCCTGCCTCAATCCAGCTTGTATCTTCCAGTTCGCAGTCCGGACTCAGAGTCTCTGCCATTGTATTTTCTGTGATGGCCTTCAGATCGCCGATTACCATATATCTCCACGGTGAAACGAACGGAGCGGTTGTCTCCACATCGCTAAACTGTTCCGGTGAAAATACCACATCCAGCGCACCATCATCATTTCCCATAATCTGGGCTCCGCAATACTGAGGTGTCAGCGCTGCCTCGCTCAGAAGCGCATAATCCTCCGTCTCTGTCTTGTACAGCATTGGCATGGAATAACCGCCTTCCAGCTCTTCTGCTGTCTTTTCTACATATACATCCTCATTTGCTTTGTCAAAATCCATGGTCTGCGCAACAGATCCCTCCGGCATCCGGAAGCTTGTCTCCTCGGATGAGATAGTCAGAGTTTCGCCGTCTTCTCCGTCGATCTCATAGTGAAGCGCCATGCCATCGTCATAAATTCTTGATACGACGCGGTATTTTACGCCGTCTTTCTGGAAATGAAGCGTCATTTCTTTTCCTGTTGCCTCTACATGACTCTTCTTTGCACCGATCAGATCATAAGAATCTGTGACTTCTTCTTCTGTCTCATCTTCAAACACCAGACCGCTGCTGAAATCTCCAAGATTAGTCACAAGGCCTGTCTGGGAACAGCCGATGACAGTATTGGAATTTCTGGAAACCGCAAACAGAAGAGCGCCATCCTCATCCAGTGTAAATAATTCTTCAATCGTTCCGTCCGGAGATGTTACAGACCAGGACTGTTCGTTTCCTTTTCCGACAATCACATGTAATACCGTTTCCCGCATCACACCGGCTAACTCTGTCTGGCATGTAATTGCAGCGCTTCCGTCTGCCACAGCAATCAGTTTTCCGTTCTCAACCTTTGCTACCTCTTCATTGCTGCTTGTATAGGTAACAGACGCGCCTGAGAGATCTGCTTTGACATTCTGAAGCCCCTGTTCGCTCACCTTTCCAATGAAACCTTCCAGTGTCAGATCAGTCTCATCACCAGGCTGAAGCCATGTCTCACCGGCTCTCAGTGAAATACGGGACAGCTCATTCTGTGCCTCATCATCACAGTACAGACGCGCATCTGCCCAGGTAACTCTCACCTTGTTCTTCACATACAGTGTAAGTGTCTTTGTTCCTTCCGGGATTTCAGTCTCCATATAGCCATCGTCCGGCGTAATCTGATTTCCGTCGTAGCTGAGTTCTTTACTGTAAATTTCTTTTCCGTCAGCAAGAACTGCAAATTCTGCTGTTCCCTCATCTGTCTGGAAACTTCCTACCGCCTTGAATGTTTTCGCATGCAGACCGGTGATGTCAAAAGTAACCTGAGACGGACCGCAGGTACCGATTCCTTTCTCATAGCTCTCTATCTTACCGTTCTGTTCACAGTTGATCTCTGTCTGTATAACCGTCTGATCCTTCCTGATCAGGAACCAGCCATCTACTGCATTTTTCCATTCCAGATCACTTAGATACACCGCTTCCGGATCTGCTTCATGCAGCTCTTCCGGAAGTTCTTCCGTCTCAGCTGTCTCCTCTGCTACTGCCTGCCAAGGGCAGGAAAGAGTCACCATTGCAGATGCAAAAAAGATCCCCATAAGACTTAATACTTTTCTGTTTTTCATGTTTTTCCTCCAAACATTCTGTTTTCTTGTTGGGATCATCTTAGCAAATGCAGCGTTCCACAAACGTTCCTTTTACGCAGGTTTTGTAAAATTTTTTCTTTTATTTTCTCTCCCGGATCTCTTCTGCCTTCCTTTCCAGCTCCGCAATATACTCCTCTCCCCAGGAATATTCAAAAAGAAATTCTCCCTGGAACTCGTCTGCCGCCTTTTTTTCTCCGTTCATAAGCCGAAAATAATCGCAGGATACCTTCTGACAGTCCAGGCACAGACTTCCTCTCTGCCCTGCCAGTATCTCTGAAATCCCGTTTTCTTTTAAAGTATTTTTCAAATTCATCAGTGCTTTCCGGTACTTGACTCTTACATTTTCTCCAAACGGTTCATCTTCCCAGAGCATTTCTATTGCATAATCACTCTCTACCACACCGCCCCTTCTGCTAACCAGCAAAGCCAGCAGCTCTTTGGCCTTACGGCTCTTAAACACAACCGCATGTCCGTTCTTCATCACGTCAAATCTTCCAAATGTGCGCATTTCCACGACCGGCTGTCCTTCTTCTCTCCCACCGCAGAGTTTCCGCGCCTTGTCCAGCGCATGCCTGATTTCTTCCATGCCAAATGGTTTGATCAGATAATCGCACGCATCATTCTGAAACGCCTCCAGCGCATACTGCGTATAGGCCGTCACAAATGCCGCCTGCAGATTTTCCCTGTAAACCTTCATTTGTTTGAGCAGCTCCAGGCCGGTCATCCCCGGCATCTGGATATCAAGAAATGCGAAATCAACCTCATGCTCCTGTATGTACGCAAGCGCTTCCTGCGCCTCCTCAAATGCACCGCAGACCTCCACTCCTTCTATCTGGCTGCAGCAATATTCCAGCTCATCCAGAATGAGATACTCGTCATCTACCAGAATAATTTTCATTCTCTCCTCCTGATACAAGTAAGTCCGCACCTACTGCTTATTACTTTTCGCAATTGAAGCAGGGGATTTACTTTCTTCGGTTAAAAAATTCAAGAATGCCCCAGCTTTATTGTTTCAGCGGGATTCTCACAACCTGAATACACCCTTCCCCCGGTCTGCTTTGCAACTGAAGTTCCGCCCCCAACAGGCTTGCCAAACGCAGGCGCAGATTTTTAATGCCGATCCCGCCATTTTGTTCCAGTGACTCCACATCAAACCCGACTCCGTCATCTTCCACCCGGATCCAGACTTCATTTTCTTCTCTGCCGGAAGAGATTCTCACCGTTCCGCCTCCCGGCTTATTGCAGATACCGTGACGAACCGCATTCTCTACGATAGGCTGTATCGTGAGCGGCGGCACATAGAAATCTTTTTCCTGTATATCCCATACCACCTGCAGTTTTTTTCCGAAACGGATCTGCTCAATGCTCAGATATGCCTCTATTGTTTTAAGTTCCTCTGAAAAAGGAATTGGTTCCTCTGACTCAATCGTTTTCATATTGCTTCGCAGAAAGACTGCAAAATTATAGACTGCCTGCTCCGCTTCAGAAGGATTTCTGCGGCATAATACTTTGATAGACATTAACGCATTGTGAAGAAAATGCGGCTTGATCTGGTGAAGCGCCAGCTCTGTCTTTGCATGCTCCAATTCTGTCTCAAGATTGGCTGTCTCCAATGCCTTCTCCTGTATCCTGCGAACCCGCCTTCTGTCTACGCTGTAAATGGAAAGCTGAAACAGCGTTCCACCCGCAAACATAAAAGCGCGATACGTAAACGGCGCGTATCCGGATACAGCCAGATCTCCCAGAAAACTTCCCGTCCACAGGAACCACAGACCAGTGTGAAGCATCATCACGTCTGTGTCAGTCTTAAAGAATGTTCTGAGAGAACTTCCGAGCAGCAGGATGCCTGTCACCGCATCTGAAATAATCCACCACCGTGTATCGCCGCTGATCCGGCACAGAACAGGGATCGCCAGACAGAAAACTAATCCAATCTGCCAGCACAGCCACATAGTTCTGTTTTTTTTCGTCCTGCATTCCTGCCGTATAAAAATCCACCAGGATACAACCTTAAACAGATACGATGCCAGAAATACATCATCATATGGGATCAGCGTATTTCCGGGCAGCACACTGTACACGGGATCCATCGCCGTCTCCTGGCCCAACAGCAGCAGCAGCCCTGCAAACATAACCAAAGAATATCCGCACGCCGGCGTCAAAATAATCCCCATCGCATAGGCTATCACAAACAAAATATTGGTTCCCAGCAACAGAAAAACAAGCGCCTGGTACCATTGATACTGTTTTGTGTACGCTTCCTTCTGCATCAGAACAGGTGCTATGCTCAACCCCTGAAACAGCCTGCCTGACGTCTCTACTACCAGTTCACAGGTTGAGGAACGCAACGGCAGCAGCGCCTCTTCTGAAAAATCCGCCGTGATCTCCATAGATGTCCCATTTGAGACAATCCCGCTTTTTTCCACGCCTTTTCCATTAATAAAAATCCTGCTGGCAGCAGGCATTCCCCGCAGAGGAACTGCAATCTCAATCTCCGGCGGACAGTTTTCGAGAACAATCCTATAACTTCCCCAGCCCTCTCCGCTTTCATATCCCGGAACCTGTACAAGACTGTCCGGGGATACATTCGGCAGTTTCTCCGTAACAATCAGCTTCCCGGCAAAATACTCCCATTCTCCCTTCAGCTGCACAGATTTTTTATCTAAAAAATCTATCTCCTCCAGATCTACTTTTCCGTCTGATACAACAGAGTTTCCCATCTGTCTGCCGGCGAAGCCCGCCGCCAGCAGAATGCTCAGACAGATGATGATTCCCGGAAACAGGATCTGCAGAAGATGCCTCTGTTTTTTCTCATTCTTTGAAATCTGCATATATAAATTCATACTGACTCCCTGACAAATCCGCGCTTGTCTCAAATCCTGTCAGTGCGGGATTAAGCACCAGCATTTCATACCGAAGCTGAAGAGGAATATAGGGCGAGTCCTCAAGCAGAAGCCGCTCTGCCTCATAGAGCATATTAAAACGGATCTGCTCGTCTGTCTGGTTCTTCGCCTGTATCATATACTGATGAAACTGCCGGACATTACTCTGTTCTTTGGGCAGGTACTCATAGTCCCATCTTTGCAGATATTCCGCCGGATCCGAAAACTCCTCCTGACTTCCGTACAGCGCCACTCCTCCGTTATGTTCCATTTCCTCACTCAGTGTCTTATCATCCATATAATTCAGCTCTACGGTAATCCCAAGCTTCTCTTCCCACTGTTTTGCGATCGCGGCAGCCTCCTCTTTGCTCCAGTAGTCATCATGCACCGCAAACGAAAGATGAATCACTGCCGCATCTGCAATATGCAGTTCCTCCAGAGCCAGATTTAAATATTTTTCTGCCTTTTCCTGATCTCCTTTCAGCGGGATCCCTCCGTCCGGATTTCTTTTTATGTATCTCTGGCAGATCCCCTCCCCGATCGGAGGCACATATCTCGCATTCGGTTCAATCAGCCCGTTTCCCAGTTCTTCAGCGTATGCTTTCCTGTCCAGACAGTAATTGAGAGCCAGCCTCAGGTTTCTGTTTCGCAATATACTCTCCTCATGCAGATCCAGATATAGGCCATCATATGTCCCTGTCATGGCTTTCTGTCCAACTTCTCCTTCTTTCTCTTCTAACTCTGCGGTTGCCACCGGCACTACATCGGCCTTTCCTTCCCGCAGCGCCTCCCTGGCTTTTCCACTGTCCGGATAATAGACTGACTCGATTGCATCCAGGCAGATATGCTTTCTGTTCCAGTACCAGGGATTTTTTTCAAGACGGCAGAACGTTCCGTCCTCTGCTTCTTTCAGGTAAAAAGGACCATTGCACGCCTCCGCTGTCACATATTCTCCCGCATCCTTTCTGACCGGTGCAAACGCCGGAAGCGCCAGATAATACAAAAATCGTGCATCCGGATATTCTAATTCGATCTGAAACGTATACGCATTCTTTGTCTTCACTCCGAGCCGCCCGACTTTTTCGGTTCCTTTTGCAATTTTCTCCGCATTTTTTATCATCCGAATATAATCCAGATCAGGATTTTCTTTCATTACACGGTTAAACGCCCGTTCAAAATCATACGCCGTCACAGGCGTTCCGTCACTGTAATATGCATTTTCTCTGATATGGAATGTGTACGTAAGCCCGTCTGTAGAAATCTCATAGCTGTCTGCCATTCCATACTGCAGCTGATACTGGTAAATCCTCATCAGCCCTTCCAGAACATGATAGGCAACCGTATATTCTGTATTCTCCATCTCCTGCGAAGGATTGATATGCCCAAAATCTACAGGATAATAATTGACATAGCGCAGCACTTTATGCTGATCCTCATCGGCCCGAACAGTACCCGGAAACAGTCCGCCAAAAAACAGCGCAGCAGTCAGCACAAGCGCAGCAAATCTTCTGCTGCGCCTGTCCGTTGCATATGTCAGTCCGTCTGATCGTTCTCTTTTGTCTGATTGTCTGTACACTCTGCAAAACTCCCTTTTCTGCATCTACGCGATCGCCACGTCATTTCCGGACACTGTCTCTCTCTCCGTTGCCTGTTCAGAAGCCTGCTGCTCTATCGTCCCGGTACTTTCCCGCTCCGTGGTCATCGTTTGTTTCGCATTTCTGTGTTCATCCATCCATTCCCACGTATATGCAGAAATCTCCTGAATCGTCTGCTGCGCCTCATCGTTGCGCCCGCCAAGCTCATTGGAAAGCACCGTCAGCACATAATCGCCCCTGTCGGAAAAGACAATGGCAATATCATTTTCAATGCATCCCAGTCCGTATCCTTCCGGCATCTCCCCTGTTTTGTTGGCGGAGGTGACGCCCTCCGGCAGCGCGGAAGGGATCTTCCACTTCATCGTCTGCCCTTTCAGGATCTCCAGCATCTTGGCAGATGCTTCCTCTCCCACGCAGGTTCCCTGATAGATATCTGCCAGGATTGCGCGGCAGTCCGCTGCGCTCGTGTAATTATCCCCTGTCGGATTTTCCTCCAGAAATCTGCGGCCCACTGAGGTAGCCGTATAGCCGTTTTCCTGACAGAATTCATTGACCACGGCCGCCCCTTTCCGGAAATCACCCTCGCCCAGCAGCTCCACCAGACGGTTGGCCGCATCGTTGTCACTGACTGTAATCATCTGCTCCAACAGACTGCGCAGCTCTCCTTCATAGGACTCATTCACCGTGATGCTGCGCTCCGGTGAAGATGGATAACAAATCCTGTCGTAGACAGCTCCCATGATAAACACCTTGATCACGCTCGCCGACTGCATCTTCCGGCTGCCGTTGTACTCAAATACCTGATCTTTTCCGTTAAGAGGCTCTATGCTCACAGCCCAGACTTCCCCGTTCTGTTCTCGCTGATCCAGCCAGGAACTTCTGATCCTGGTAACAGGACCTCCCTCGCTGACCGTGACATGTTCGGTTTCACTCTCACTCACGCCCTCTGTCCCGGCTTCTGTCAGACCCTCTGTTTCTGTCTCTGCAGCCTCCTGCGCCGCATCCTTTTCACTTTCTCCCATTGTATCTCCCTGTTCTGTTATTTCTGTCGTTTCCTGGCTCTCTTTTTCCTGGCGCAGTCTGGAGAGCTCCTGCTCCCTTGCGGCAAGCTCTTCCTTCGTCCGATCTGCCTGTCCGGAAACAAAAATGCAGCGCACGGCCAATCCCGCATTCACGCAAAGCGAAAGTGCCAGAACTGCCGCCAGTATTTTCTTATTTGCCGTTTTTTTCTTTCCCACGTTCTTCTCCTTTACCATCCGCTTTACAGTCCGAAATAACTGTCAATCCCGTCTGCAATCCCCTGTACCATCTGCACCTGCACGGCCGCATCCTCCATGGCATAATCGTCATGTTCATTTGTCATAAATCCCATCTCCAGGATCGTCACCGGCACACTGCTCCAGTTAATCCCAGTCATGTTGTCGTAATACTGCACCCCCAGATTGGAAAACCCTGTCGCAGCGCAGTAACACGTCAGAATCTGCTCTGTCAGCCGATAACTTTCCCCGTACAGCTGCGGAATATAAGGATTATCCGGCGACGGACACATGCCCAGCGCTCCGCTCACCGACGGATCGTCGCTGCCATTGGCATGAATGCGCACGTAGATATCTCCGCCTTCCTGCGCCACCAGCCTCGCTCTCTCAGAATTGCTGATTGCCGTATCGTTGTCCTCCCTCGTCATGATCACCCGGTATCCACGGCTCTCCAGCTCCGTGCGCAGCGCCAGAGAAATATTCAGGTTCAGCTCGTACTCTGCTGCTCCGGTATAACTGCCCTGCGTCCCGGTAGTGCAGGCTGCCTTATACGACGAGGATCCCGGACCGTCCGGCTCCTGCCAGCTCATATCTACCCAGGATCCCTGATGTCCCGGATCGATCCCCACCGTGTAACCATTTCTATTTTCTGTCAATTCTGTGTTATTTTCAGTTATTTCTCCACTGTTATCGCTATTTTCCTGAAAGTTTTCCACAGTGTCCCCCGTGTTATCCACACCGACCAGAACTTCTGCCCCGTAAGCCGTACCCACGACTGCCCCGATCAGCATACAGGCTGCCATCACTGCCATGCCCCATCTTCTTTTCATATCACTCTTCCTTTCACGCCCGGAGCTTTCCCTGACTCTCAACATACTTCTGTTCTCCTACTTCGTAATAAACAAAATCACTTCTCAATATCTAAAAATCTGCGCACCTCTGCATCTACATTCCGGTCCGGTCGGCGCAAAACCATTGTCCGGTGGACAATATGCGCCCTGCCGGAGGCTATATCAGATGGGGGGGATTGACTCCCACCACTGATACCAATTTGTTTCCCGCCACCTTATAGAGGTGGGAGTCACTTTCCCATCTGATATATTGCTTTGCACACCTGCTGTGAAAAAAAATCTGTTTGCGTTCCACATTCCCACGGCCGGCCGCTCTACCGCCAGTATATCTTTCTTTAAAATCACCGTCAATCAAGAAAACCTTAAGATTTACTGAGCGGTTTTCCACTCAGTAAACTTAAGGTTTTTGTATGATTCAAAAATGTCCCTGAATTTCTGCTGCAAGGTGCGCATCACCTCACATTTGATATTATTCTTCTGTATTCTCATCGGACTCCGGCCGATCCTCTGCCATCATCTCTGTTTCCTTTTCGGCTTCACTCCAGAACTCAGCTTCTTTCTCTGCGTCTTCTGCCGCTTCCTCTGCAGCTTCTTCGGCTGCTTCTGCCGCCGCATTCTGTTGTGCTTCCTTGCTCTCTCTTACCCGTGCGATGCTGGCAATCCGCTCATGCTCGGACAGATTCATCAGCTTGACACCGGAGGTCACTCTTCCCTGAATTGAAATGTCAGAACAACTCATCCGGATAATAATGCCCTCCGTGTTAATCATCATAATCTCATTTTCCAGGTTCAGCGCCTTCGCTCCCACTACATTTCCTGTCTTTTCCAGGATCTTGTAGCACTTCACGCCTTTACCGCCGCGGTTCTGCGGT
The DNA here is from genome assembly GCA_934371475.1 of uncultured Lachnospiraceae bacterium. Lineage (GTDB taxonomy): Bacteria > Bacillota > Clostridia > Lachnospirales > Lachnospiraceae > Merdiplasma. The sequence continues at coordinate 15,931 of CAKRNX010000003.1, read as the reverse complement.
GAAAATTCGCCAAGCGGAGTCATTTTTCCCATGCCCTTCTCAGATGCCACCAGCAGATATTCTCCCTGGGTATCCATTTGCATTCCGATTACTTCATCGCCATCGGAGAGATTGATGCCGATCACTCCCATGGACACACGGCCAGTCTTTCTGACATCCGTCTCATGGAAACGGATACACTGGCCATACCTTGTCACCAGCAGGATATCCTTCGTATTATCAGTCAGCTTCACCTCGATCAGCTCATCGTCCTCTCTCAGGCTGATGGCCGCCAGACCGTTTTTGCGCACATTGGCATATTCCATCACCGGAGTCTTTTTTACAATGCCGTTTTTTGTGCCCATAAACAGATAATGGCCTTCCTCAAAGCCGCGCAGTGGGATCACTGCCGTGATCTTCTCATCCGGCATCAGCTGCAGCAGGTTCACAATCGCCACGCCCCTGGCGGTCCGACTCGCCTCCGGGATCTCATACGCTTTGAGACGGTACACTCTTCCCTTGTTCGTAAAGAACATCAGATAATGATGTGTGGTCGTCATCAGCAGCTCTTCGATATAGTCATCTTCGAGCTTCTGCATTCCCTTGATGCCTTTGCCTCCCCTGTTCTGACTCTTGAAATTATCCTCGGTCATACGCTTGATATATCCAAGCTTTGTCATGGTAATCACAGTATTCTCTCTGGGAATCAGATCCTCTGTAGAAAAATCAAACACATCAAAACCGATGCTTGTCTTTCTCTCATCGCCGTACTTTGCGCTGATCTCCAGCAGCTCTTTGCGGATTACTCCCAGCAGCAGGTTCTCATCTGCCAGAATCGCTTTCAGTTCCTCAATCGTCTTCATCAGCTGGGCATACTCTGTCTCCAGCTTCTCACGCTCCAGACCTGTCAGTGTCCTCAGACGCATATCTACAATCGCCTGAGCCTGCACATCAGTCAGTCCGAAGCGTTCGATCAGTCCATCTTTTGCCGCCTGTGTATTTCTGGATCCGCGGATAATCTGGATCACTTCATCGATATTGTCGAGCGCAATCAGCAGACCTTTCAAAATATGAGCCCGCTCCTCCGCTTTGTTCAGGTCGTATCTTGTTCTCCTGGTAACAACATCCTCCTGATGTTTCAGGTAATGATGCAGCATTTCCAGAAGGTTCAGCACCTTCGGTTTGTTTTTTACAAGTGCCAGCATAATCACGCCGTACGTATCCTGCAGCTGCGTATGCTTAAAGAGCAGGTTCATCACAACGTTGGCATTCGCATCCCGGCGCAGATCAATGCTGATACGCATTCCCTCACGGCTGGACTCATCGGTAATACCGGTAATGCCCTCAATCTTTTTATCTCTCACCAGCTCGGCGATCTTCTCAATCAGCCTAGCCTTGTTCACCAGATACGGCAGCTCTGTTACCACAATGCGGCTCTTGCCGTTGGGCAGCGCCTCAATATCTGTCACCGCGCGGACTCTGATCTTGCCGCGTCCTGTTCGGTAGGCTTCCTCGATGCCCCTGGTTCCGAGGATCATGGCTCCTGTCGGGAAGTCCGGCCCCTTAATGACCTGCATCACTTCTTCCAGCGTGGTTTCTCTCTGCTCTTCCACACGGTTGTCAATGATCTTCACAACTGCCCCGATCACCTCTTTCAGGTTGTGGGGCGGGATATTAGTAGCCATACCAACCGCAATACCTGTAGTACCATTCACCAGCAGATTCGGAAATCTTGCCGGCAGCACGACCGGCTCTTTCTCTGTCTCGTCAAAGTTCGGTGTAAAATCCACGGTATCCTTATTGATATCAGCAAGCATTTCCATGGAGATTTTGCTCAGCCTGGCCTCCGTATAACGCATGGCGGCCGCTCCGTCTCCGTCCACAGAACCGAAGTTGCCGTGCCCATCCACCAGCGGATATCTTGTAGACCAGTCCTGAGCCATATTTACAAGCGCTCCATAGATGGAGCTGTCTCCATGAGGGTGATATTTACCCATAGTATCGCCGACAATACGGGCACATTTTCTGTGCGGCTTGTCAGGTCCGTTATTTAGCTCAATCATAGAATAGAGCACTCTGCGCTGCACCGGTTTCAAACCGTCCCTCACATCCGGGAGCGCTCTGGAAGCGATGACACTCATCGCATAGTCGATGTAAGAATCTTCCATGGTTTTTTTCAGATCCACCTCATGGATTTTGTCAAAAATATTATCTTCCACTGAATTTTCCCCCTGTTTTGAGTCAAGCAGATATTCTTAATCCGCTCTTCCTAAATATCAAGATTTTTAACCCGCTCTGCATTTTCCTCAATAAACTCACGGCGGGGCTCCACCTGGTCTCCCATCAGTGTTGTAAATGTCACATCAATCTCTGAAGACTGGGACTCATCCATCGTCACTCGCTTCAGGATACGTTTTTCCGGATCCATCGTCGTCTCCCACAGCTGATCCGCATCCATCTCGCCCAGACCTTTGTAACGCTGAATCTTATTATTCTGATCCCGTCCTACCTCGGCCAGAATGTCCGCCAGCTGCTCGTCACTGTATGCGTACCATACCTTTTTGTTCCGTTCCAGTTTGTAGAGCGGCGGTGTTGCCAGATAAACATATCCCTGCTTGATCAGCTCCGGCATAAAACGGTACAGAAACGTCAAAAGAAGTGTCGCAATGTGGGCTCCGTCTACATCGGCATCTGTCATAATAATAATCTTATGATAGCGCAGTTTTGTAATATCAAAATCTTCATGAATACCGGTTCCAAACGCGGTAATCATGGCCTTAATCTCAGCATTTCCATAAATACGGTCCAGTCGGGCTTTCTCCACATTCAGGATCTTTCCTCTCAGCGGAAGAATTGCCTGAGTGGCACGGCTTCTGGCTGTCTTGGCGGAACCGCCTGCAGAATCTCCCTCAACGATATAAATCTCACACTTGGAGGGATCTTTGTCCGTGCAGTCTGCCAGCTTTCCCGGCAGCGCCAGCCCGTCCAGTGCAGACTTTCTTCTCGTCAGTTCTCTGGCTTTTCTGGCTGCTTCTCTGGCCCTCTGCGCCATGATCGACTTTTCCAGAATAATCTTTGCCACCTGCGGGTGCTGCTCCAGATAAATCTCCAGCTGATCTGTCACCACGCTCTCCACTGCGCCCCTGGCCTCGCTGTTGCCCAGCTTCTGTTTCGTCTGTCCCTCGAACTGAGGCTCGCTGATCTTAATGCTGATAATCGCTGTCAAACCCTCACGGATATCATCTCCCGAAAGGCTCTGCTCATTTTCCTTCACCAGCTTGTTTGCCTTCGCATAATCGTTGAATGTCTTTGTCAGCGCATTCTTAAAACCGGTCAGATGAGTACCGCCCTCAGGGGTCGTAATGTTATTGACAAAACTGTAAGAACTCTCCGTGTAGGAATCATTGTGCTGCATGGCCACTTCCACCATCACGCCGTTTTTCTCGCCCTCGCAGTAAATAATATCCGGATACAGAGGCGTCTTTCCTCTGTTCAGGTACGTAACAAACTCACGGATCCCGCCTTCATAATGGAACACCCGCTCCTTGACTTCCTCCGGTCTCTCATCAATCAGATCAATCCTGATATTTTTTGTCAGGAATGCCATCTCTCTTAAGCGCTGTTTGAGGATATCATAGTCAAATATGGTCTCCTCAAAAATCTCCTTATCCGGAAGAAACGTCACCTTTGTTCCGGTCTTTTCCGGATCACATGTGCCAACTACCTCCAGCTTGTACTGGACATGTCCTCTCTCATATCGCTGTCTGTAGATCTTCCCTTCGTGGTAAATCTCCACTTCCAGCCATTCAGAAAGCGCATTTACCACGGAAGCACCCACGCCGTGCAGGCCTCCGGAAACTTTATATCCCCCGCCGCCGAATTTGCCGCCGGCATGAAGGATCGTAAATACAACTTCAACGGCAGGGATCCCGGCTTTGGCGTTGATCCCCACGGGGATCCCGCGCCCATTATCTATTACCGTGACTGAATTATCTTTATGGATCGTCACAACAATTTTGCTGCAGTATCCAGCCAGGGCTTCATCCACGGAATTGTCTACGATTTCATAGACGAGGTGGTGAAGTCCTCTGGATGAAGTACTGCCGATATACATACCAGGTCTTTTGCGGACTGCCTCCAGTCCCTCCAGTATCTGGATTTGATCTGCACCATATTCTGCACCCATTCTGATCCTCCTTCTATCTCCTGCTGTTTCTGTCTCACTGCTGCCGTCTCTCTGCAAACTGCAGCATCTCATCCGGCTGTCTTTCTCTCACTCTTATCAGATCCCCTACCGTGCCACTGTCCCGTCCGTTACCCGGAACAGACGGTCAATCCGGAAACCATTCTCTATAAAATCTTCTACCCCGGTACACGTAATCAGTGTCTGGATCCTGCTGATGTTTTCCAGCAGATAATGCTGCCTGCTGCTATCCAGCTCTGACAGCACATCATCCAGCAGGAGTACCGGCGCATCCCTGCTCTCTTCTTTTACCAGCTCAATCTCTGCCAGCTTCAGCGACAGCGCCGCCGTTCTCTGCTGTCCCTGGGAACCGTATCTGCGGATATCAATATCACCGATCTGAAACATTAGGTCATCCCTATGCGGTCCGGTCTGTGACAGCTTCATCCGGATATCCCTGTCACGGTTTTTTCTGAGAAGTTCACCAAATTCCTCCGCTCCGGTATTTTTTTCATAACACACGCTCAGATTTTCTTTTCCTCCGGAAAGCCTGCCGTGGATCTGACCGATCAGACTGCCAAGCCGCCCGGTAAAGTCCTCCCTGGCCTGAATCACCTGTATGCCGTAGCATACCATCTGTTCATCCCAGATGTCCAGCATATCCTGATACTCCGGATGGAAAGAAATGTCTTTCAGCAGCTTGTTGCGCTGCATCAGAACCCGGTTGTAATTCATCAAGCTGTGGACATAAACCCGGTTGAGCTGACACAGTTCCATATCCATAAAACGCCTGCGCTCCGCAGGTCCGTTTTTAATAATATTCAGATCTTCAGGAGAAAAAAATACAAAATTACCAAGGCCAATCAGTTCACTGGCCTTGCGGATCGGGACCCCATTGATGGCGATCCCCTTCGCCTTATTTTTTTTCAGATGCATATCAAGGCGATATGGTATTTCTTTTTTGACGATGCTCATTCTGATATGAGCTTCCTCCTGCCCAAACCGGATCATCTCCCGGTCCCGGCTCCCCCGATGTGATTTGGTGGTTCCGCACAGATATACAGACTCCAGAATATTTGTTTTTCCCTGGGCATTATCACCGTAAAACAGATTGGTCCCTGCATCAAACTCCAGCTCCAGTCTGTCATAATTCCGAAAATTTTCCAGCCTGACTGATTCTATCCTCATAACTTATTTTACAATTTCAATGGTCTCTCCGTCAAAGCTGACCACATCTCCGTCATACAGCTTTTTGCCCCGTTGTGTCTCTACCTGACCGTTTACCATAACAAGTCCGTCCTGAACCGCCGCTTTCGCTTCAGCTCCTGTCTCACACAGTCCCGAAGCTTTCAGCGCCTGTCCCAGCTTGATAAATTCATCTCTCAGTTCAATTTTTTCCATAATTTCTCCTCATTTTCTGCTGTTTCAGCTCTCCTGAATGATGATACACACTCATATCCCTGCTTTGTGCAGTAAGGAGCATATCATGTCGTCCACAGCAAAGATATCCGTCCATTCCCGAATCGCATATTAAAAAACTTATGCCACAAAGTTGACTGGCAGAATCAGATAAATATAAGTCTGTGCCTCATCTCTGATAAAGCAGGGCGCTTTTGAATTCACATAATAGATATCAATCGTTTCATCGTCGATGACTTTCAGCGCATCAATCAGAAATCTGGGATTGAATCCGATCATAATATCCTTGCCCTCTTTCTGAATATCAATCGACTCATCCATAGAACCGATCTGAGAATTGATTTTCAGCTCCATCACACGGTCATCAATGCGCAGAATAATGGGTTTTTTGTCCCCTTCCTTCACCAGAAGCGTCGCTCTGTCGATACAGTCCAGAAATTCTTTTTTGTTAATTGCTACTTTTGTCTCATAATCGCTGGAGAGCATCTGATCAATGCGGAAATAGTTACCCTCAATCAGTCTGGACACTACGATTGTCTGATCAAATTCAAACATAATGTGATTTCTGGTAAAATAAATGTTGACCATGTCTTCGGTTTCTCCGGAAAGGATCTTGGAGATTTCAATAAGTGTCTTTCCCGGAACGACAACTTTCTGGGGCTCATAACTGTCTTTCAGCTCAATTTTGCGAATTGCAATGCGATGTCCGTCCAGGGAAATCACTTTCAATTCTGCATTATTGATTTCAAACAGCTCACCTGTCATCATTTTGTTTGTATCATTCGGAGCAATTGAGAAAATTGTCTGTCTGATCACTTCTTTTAACGTGAATTGCGAGATACATACCGGTGTGTTTTTTTCAATCATGGGCAGATTGGAGAAGTCATCTCCTTCTTTTCCCATAATATGGAACTTTGCTTTTTCACATGTGATGGTTGTATTCATTTTCTCGTCTGCTTCAATTGTCACTTCATTATCAGGCAGTTTTCTGATAATTTCTGAAAACAGTCTGGCATCCAGGGCAACGATTCCTCTGGATGCGATTCGCCCTTCCACGATTGTTTCGATTCCCAGTTCCATGTCATTGGCTGTGAATTTGATCTGATTCGCAGAGGCATCAATGAGGATACATTCGAGAATCGTCATGGTTGTTTTGGAAGGTACTGCTTTCATGACAATGTTGACACTTTTCAGTAAATCCGATTTTGCACAGATAATTTTCACTTGTTTACATCCTTTCTTTGTCAACATCGGCGTTGGGGGCGCCGTGCTGTATATCGAAATAAATAAAAAATCCGTAGTCTCAGCCGTAGGGGGTGTGAATATGTGTAAAAGTCCCGGAATCGCCAGATTACAGGCAAATTCGGGATGGAATATCCCTGTTGAAACAGTCCGCAGACCCTTGGATAAGTGGATGGTTATGCACATTCACCGATTCGGAAAAGCGATTCGGCAGCAGTCAGTGGATAAGTTGTTCACAGACGTCCACATATTTATCCGGTTTCGTTTGTGGAAAAGTGGATAAATATGTGGATAACATCAGCTGGGATTCAGTTTTTTCTTTATGATTTCCACAGTATTGCGCATACTGTCTGAGGTTTTTAATTCGGCCTCAATTTTGTTGACGCCGTGAATGACGGTGGAATGATCCCGTTTTCCGATATAGGCGCCGATGGATTTGAGCGGGATATCGATCATATGACGGCACAGGTACATGACGATCTGACGTGGAACGACGATCTCGCTGCTGCGTTTATTGCTGATAATGTCCGCCGAAGAAATACCGAAGTGCTCCGCTACGATATCGATGATCAGCTGCGGAGTCACATCGCGTTTCTGGTCCGGGGAGATGATGTCTTTGAGTGCTTCCTGGGCCAGTTCTACGGTAATCTCGCGGTTTTCCAGATTGCTCAGTGCTACCAGTTTGTTCAGTGCACCCTCCAGCTCACGGATGTTGGACTTGATATTGGTGGCAATGTACTGAATGACTTCATTATCAATGTTGTATCCGTCCATCTCTTCCTTTTTATGAAGAATTGCCATTCGCGTCTCATAGTCCGGAGAGGAAATATCAGCCAGAATGCCCCATTCAAAACGGGAGCGCAGTCTGGCTTCCAAGGTCTCTATTTCTTTTGGCGGCTTATCACTGGAGATGATAATCTGCTTTTTATTTCCGTGCAGCTCATTGAAAGTATGGAAAAACTCTTCCTGAGTTGCTTCTTTTCCTATAATAAACTGAATATCGTCGATCAGGAGGACGTCCACGCTCCGGTATTTTTCACGGAAAGAGGTGATAGCTGTATTATTGCCGTTTCGGATCGCTTCAATCAGTTCGTTGGTGAAAGATTCACTGGTGACATAAATGACTTTGCTTGTCGGGTCCTGCGATAAAATAAAATGCGCAATCGAATGCATCAGGTGGGTTTTCCCTAGTCCGGCTCCTCCGTAGATAAACAGCGGGTTATACATTTTGCCCGGGGACTCGGCTACAGCCAGGGCTGCGGCGTGAGCGAATTTGTTATTGTTGCCTACCACAAAAGTATCAAAGGTATATTTCGGATTCAGGTTTGCCTTTTCGATCGCGGTGTTAAATTGTGTATTTTTTAAATTAGAAGAAACAGCGGCTTTGGTCTCTCTTTGTTTTGCCTGTTCCGGGAGAATAAATTCAATGTCATATTCTACTCCGGTGATTTCTGCAATGGCCACTTTGATGGGAAACATATATTTTTTATTGATATAATCCACACCCATCTGTTCAGACGGAACCAGAATCGTGACGACATGATCGCTGACACTGTGGACCTGCAGAGGTTTCAGCCAGGTTTTGAAAGAGATATCAGAAAGTTCGTGTTCTACTTTTACAGTGTAGAGAATATCCTCCCACTTTTCTCTGATCACGTCCATGATAAATACTCCTTAAACCATTTTTCCCTACGATAATATTAAACTAAATAAGTCAAATTAGCAATGAGAATTTTTGACTTTCCCCAATTTATCCACACTGAATCCCATAAATTTATCCACAAAAATGTCGAAAAGAGGAAAAATAAGCCGGATCGACACCAAGAATGTGGATAATACGATAATTCTGTACACAGTATGCACATAGGCGAAGACCTGATAAATAAAGGAAAAATTGGGAATCACCGAAAGAAATACACACGGTCACCGAAAATTATCAACATTTTATCAACAAATTGTGGATAACTCACGGAAAGCCTGTGGAAATACGGGTATAAAATGTGGATGCTTTTGGATAAAAAATTTTGCAGAATACTTGACTGATAAAGGCTTTCTGAATATAATAGAAATGATGTTTTCCCAGGCTATTTCAGCGAAAATCAAAAATTTACCAATATACGATAGATATTTGGTTCAGGAAAAGGAGGTGCCGGAGTTATGAAAATGACATTTCAGCCGAAGAAAAGATCCAGAGCGAAAGTTCATGGCTTCAGAGCTAGAATGAGCACTGCTGGCGGAAGAAAAGTATTAGCTTCCAGAAGAGCAAAAGGAAGAAAAGTTTTATCAGCATAGGCCACAGATTTGTGGTCTTTTCCTTTTCATAGGAGAATTTTATGGAATTTTCAGAATCTTTGAAAAAGAACAGTGATTTTCAGTTTGTCTATCGGAACGGGAAATCGTATGGAAACAGATATCTGGTAATGTACGTTTTTCATCGTGACGGAGTGAGAAATCGGCTTGGTATATCCGTCAGCAAAAAAGTTGGGAATAGTGTAGTGAGGCATCATCTTACCAGACTGATCCGCGAAAGTTATCGTTTAAATGAAAGCAAATTTGTTGGTGGTCTTGATATGATTGTGATTGCAAGGCCGGGCGCGAAAGAAAGAAATTTCTTTGAAATCGAAAGCGCGCTGCTTCATCTGGCCGGACTGCATAAGGTTCTGACAGATGAAAAAACAAAACAGACCGAACAAGAAAAGAATGATGAAACATGAAGAAGGTTTTCATTAAGCTTATCCGATTGTATCAGAAATATGTATCCCCCATGAAATCCACGAAATGTCCTTATTACCCGTCTTGCTCCCAGTACGGACTGGAGGCAATCGAAAAATACGGTGCATGGAAGGGCGGCCTTCTGGCAGCATGGAGGATTTTGCGATGCAATCCTTTCTCGAGGGGCGGGTATGATCCGGTGCCCTAGAAATACCAGGAGGAATTGAAAAAATGTTGTTATTGACAAAAAGCAGTTCGTTCTTAATTGGTCCCGTGGCCGAGCTTCTGGGATACATTATGAACGCAATCTACTGGCTTCAGACTCAGATCGGACTGGAGAACATCGGACTGTGTATCATCCTGTTCACCATCGTGATCTATCTGCTTCTGACGCCGCTTACGATCCAGCAGCAGAAGTTTTCCAAGCTGTCAGCCAAGATGAACCCCGAGCTTCAGGCGATCCAGAAAAAGTACAAGGGTAAAAATCAGGATCAGGCGGCTATGATGAAAATGAATGAGGAGACTCAGGCAGTTTACACCAAATACGGCGTAAATCCTATGGGAAGCTGTCTGCAGCTGATCATTCAGATGCCGATCCTGTTTGCACTGTACCGGGTGATCTGGAATATCCCGGCTTATGTTACCAGTGTAAAAGAAGCGTTTCTTCCGCTGGCAACTTCTCTGGTGAGCGCTTCCGGAGCAGAGAGTTTTCTTTCAGAAGCAGCTTCCAGCCTCAATGTTACATTTAAGGAAATGACAGACCTGACAGTTGTGGACGTGCTTTACAAGTTCAAGCCCTCCAACTGGAGCGCACTGGCAGATGCATTCCCGAGCCTGTCATCCCAGATTACATCTACACAGGAAAACGTGGATAAGATGAACTACTTCCTGGGACTGAATATCGCGGACTCACCCATGAGTATTATGACAAGCGCATTCCAGACAGGAGCTATCCTGATGGCAATCGGAGCGCTGATGATCCCGTTCCTGGCAGCTCTGACCCAGTGGCTGAACGCGAAACTGATGTCAGCAGCATCCTCAGCGCCTGCAGCAGATGATAATAATTCTATGGCGAGCACCATGAAAACCATGAATACCGTGATGCCTCTGATGTCAGCAGTATTCTGTCTGACTCTTCCTGTAGGTATGGGTATCTACTGGATTGCCGGTGCCGTAGTACGAAGCATTCAGCAGGTGGTGATCAACCGTCATATCGATAAGATGGATATGGACGAGCTGATGAAGAAAAATCTGGAAAAACTGAACAAAAAGAGAGAAAAACAGGGACTTCCGCCGCAGAAGACGATGGAGACGGCGAAAATGTCCACCAGAAATATCAATGCGGGAAATAATGGCGTCTATGTAAATACCAGCAGCACCAAGGAAGATATGCAGAAGAAAGCCGGAAAGATCCCTGAGAGCGCCGGAAAGACTTCCAGTGCAAAGCCGGGAAGTCTGGCAGCCAAAGCGCAGATGGTAAAGGATTACAACGAGACGCATAACAGGAAATAGGGAGTAAAAGATGGAAGAGTATATCAGAGTAAGCGCCAAGACGGTGGAAGATGCGATTATCGAAGCTTCCATTCAGCTTGGAACCAGCAGTGATAATGTGGAATATCGCGTGATCGAAAAAGAAACAAAAGGCTTTCTTGGCATCGGAGCCAAAAAGGCAGTGATCGAGGCCAGAAAGAAAAAGTCAGACGAGGATATCATCAATGAGATCTTCGGCGATAAAAAAGATGTGCGCGCAGGGGAAAGAGAAAACAGAAGACCTGTCCGTCCGGTCAGAAAAGAGACTGTAAAGAAAGAATATGAGCCGCGGCAGGAAGAAAAAAAGACTGTAAAAGAGACAAGAAAGCCGGAGCGGGAAGCAAAACCGGCAAGAGAGTTTAAAAAGCCGGAACCGGTAAAGACAGAGACCAGACCGGAACCGAAGGCTGAAGTTAAGCCTGAGATCAAACCGGAAGTAAAACCGGAAGTAAAGCCGGCGGTAAAACCTGTGGCAAAGGCAGAGGCTGTTGAGATGGTGTCTGAGGGCAAGACTCCGCAGCTGGATTTCAAAGAGGAGGACTTTGTCTCCAGAGGTCCGAAGACTCCGGTAGATCCCCGAGAAGCAGAACAGAGAGCAAAAGAATTCCTGGAAAGTATGTTTACGACTATGGGAATGAAGGTGGAAGTGACAGCCGAGTACAAGGATGACACACTGTCTGTGGATATGGCAGGCGAAGATATGGGAGTTCTGATCGGAAAGAGAGGACAGACTCTGGACTCTATCCAGTATCTGGTAAGTCTTGTGGTAAACAAGGGCAAATCTTCCTATATCCGCGTTAAGCTGGATACGGAAAATTATCGTGAGAGAAGAAAGGCAACGCTTGAAAACCTGGCAAAGAACATTGCCTTTAAGGTAAAGAAAACCAGAAGACCGGTTTATCTTGAACCGATGAACCCTTACGAGAGACGGATTATCCATTCTGCACTGCAGAATGATCCATATGTAACAACCCACAGCGAGGGCGAGGAACCCTGCAGAAAAGTAGTGGTAACACTGAAAAAGAGAGAAAGAGGCGGATATCAGAACCGCATCAGCCGTGACAGCCAGGAAACGGCAAGCGAAGAATAGTTGTTGCCAGAGGATAGCGGTTTCAGGGCATTCTTGAACAAAGAAAGTTGTCCGGGGGATCAGGAGCAGAAAGATGCCTGCGGGTGAGAGATGTCTGAAATGCTATAATAATGAAAAAGAAAAAGGCTGCCGCAGATACGGCAGCCTTTTGTTAAAGAAAGAAAAACAGGAGAAATCTATGTACAGGGATACGATTGCCGCCATCTCAACCGCAGTCAGCGAGTCAGGGATCGGCATTATCAGAATCAGCGGGGAAAATGCAGTGCAGGTGGCAGACCGCATTTACCGCTCCAAAGGAAAAAGAAAGCTGCTGGCCGAGGCGCCGTCCCATACCATTCATTACGGCTATATCTGCGACGGGGATGAAGTCATTGATGAGGTGCTTGTAATGCTGATGCGCGGACCAAGAAGCTTTACTGCCGAGGATACCGTGGAAATCAACTGTCATGGCGGTGTGTACGCCATGAAACGGATCCTGGAGACTGTGCTGAAATACGGAGCCAGGCCGGCAGAACCGGGCGAGTTCACGAAGAGAGCGTTCCTGAATGGCCGTATTGATCTGTCTCAGGCAGAGGCTGTAATCGACGTCATTCAGGCGAAAAATGAGTATGCCCTGCGCTCCTCCGTCAGCCAGCTGAAAGGAGCAGTGCAGCAGGTGATAGAGGCGCTGAGAAAAGAGATTATTTATCATATTGCATTGATCGAGTCGGCGCTGGATGATCCGGAACATATTAGTCTGGACGGATATCCGGAACAGCTGCAACAGGTCTGTGGAACATGGATGGAAAAACTGCAGCATCTGATTGACTCGGCCGACAATGGTAGAATGATCCGGGAAGGCATAAAGACCGTGATTGTTGGAAAACCAAATGCGGGAAAATCTTCCCTGCTCAATCTGCTGACAGGGGAAGAACGGGCCATTGTGACAGATATTGCAGGAACAACCAGGGATATTCTGACAGAAACCATCCAGATGAACGGACTGACGCTGAACCTGGTGGATACGGCCGGGATCCGTTCTACCGAGGATTATGTGGAAAAAATCGGCGTGGAGAGAGCCAGGGAGAACGCAAAAGATGCGGATCTGGTAATTTATGTGGCGGATTCTTCCGCGCAGCTGGATGAGAATGACGATGAAATCATGGAGATCCTGACGGAGCGCCCGGGGATCATCCTGCTGAACAAGACGGATCTAGAGCCCGTAACGACAGAAGGGATCCTGAGACAGAGATTCGACAGCGTGAGAGTAAAAAAGTTATCCACACAGGACGACAGATATGTGGATGACACATCAGAAAAACAGGACACAGTGAGGATAATTCCCGTCTCGGCCAGAAATAGAACAGGGATTGGAGATTTGGAGGATGAAGTCAGAAAGATGTTTTATCAGGGTGAGATTTCATTTAACGATGAAGTCTATATCACAAATATCCGCCAGAAAAACCTTCTGATCCAAGCACTGGAGGGTCTGAAACAGGTAAAAGCCAGCATTGATGCACAGATGCCGGAGGATTTCTTCTCGATTGATCTGATGAGCGTCTACGAGGCTCTGGGAGGCATCACGGGCGAGCAGGTGGGCGAGGATCTGGTCAATGAGATCTTCAGTAAATTCTGTATGGGAAAATAAGATGCAGAGGTGTGCGGGAGAATATATCATGCAGATGTATGGCTCCCATCTCACAGAAAGAATATCGGAGCATTCCTGAAGCTGCTCAGGAACTACGGAATATAAGCGGTTCCGGATGCTTTGCGGGAATGTAAGAAAATGGGTGAAAGTATGGAAAGAGTGAGTAAAAAAACACTAGAAGAACAGGTAGATGTAGTGGTGGTAGGAGCCGGTCATGCCGGCTGTGAGGCTGCGCTGGCATGCGCCAGACTGGGGCTGGAGACAGTGATTTTTACGGTCAGCGTGGACAGTATTGCCATGATGCCCTGTAATCCCAATATCGGAGGCAGCTCCAAGGGCCATCTGGTGCGTGAACTGGATGCACTGGGCGGAGAGATGGGCAAAAATATAGATAAGACTTTTATTCAGTCTAAGATGCTGAATCAGTCAAAAGGACCGGCTGTCCATTCGCTGAGAGCGCAGGCAGACAAGGCGGAATACAGCAGGCAGATGCGTATGACACTGGAGAATACAGAGCATCTGACGATCCGCCAGATGGAAGTGACGGATATTATCACGGAAGACGGGCGCATCACCGGCGTCAGAACGTATTCTGGCGCTGTATATCACTGTAAAGCCTGCGTCCTGTGTACAGGCACGTATCTGCGGGCAAGATGTATTTACGGTGATGTGAGCACGTATACAGGGCCAAATGGACTTCAGGCGGCCAATCATCTGACAGACTCTTTAAAAGAACACGGGATTGAAATGTTCCGTTTCAAGACTGGAACACCGGCGCGTCTGGACGGGCGGACGATCGATTATTCTAAAATGGAAGAGCAGTTCGGTGATCCGAGGGTAGTTCCGTTCTCTTTTGAGACCGATCCGGAAGATGTGCAGATCTCCCAGGTATCGTGCTGGCTAACCTACACGAACAAAGAGACTCATGAGATTATTCGTGCCAACCTGGACCGTTCACCTCTTTACTCAGGTATTATTGAGGGAACAGGCCCCCGGTACTGTCCGTCTATAGAGGACAAGGTAGTCCGGTTTGCCGATAAAAACCGCCATCAGGTATTCCTGGAGCCGGAGGGTCTTTCCACCAATGAGATGTATGTGGGCGGTATGTCAAGCTCGCTGCCGGAGGATGTCCAGGCTGCCATGTACCATTCCGTGCCGGGGCTGGAACATGCAAAGATTGTTAAGAATGCTTATGCGATCGAGTATGACTGCATCAATCCCAATCAGCTGTATGCAACGCTGGAATTTAAGCAGATCAGAGGACTCTTCAGCGGCGGCCAGTTTAATGGCAGTTCAGGATATGAGGAGGCAGCAGCGCAGGGGCTTCTGGCAGGTATCAATGCCGCTATGTCCGTATTAGGGAAAGAAGCTCTGCTGATTGACCGTTCTCAGGGATATATCGGTGTGTTGGTGGATGATCTGGTAACGAAAGAAAACCATGAACCGTACCGGATGATGACTTCCCGCTCTGAGTACCGGCTGCTGCTCCGACAGGACAATGCAGATATGAGACTGACAGAGCTGGGGTATCGGGTAGGACTGATCGGAGAGGAGCGGTATCAGAAATTTCTGAAGAAAAAGAAAATGATTGAGGAAGAAACAAAACGTGTGGAGGAGGCTAATATTGGTGCTAATGCAAAGGTGCAGCAATTCCTGGAGTCCCACGGAAGCACGCCGCTGAAATCTTCCGCTACCGTGGGAGAGCTGATCCGCAGACCGGAACTGAGTTATCAGATGCTGAAAGATATCGACGAAAATCGACCTGATTTGCCGGAAGCAGTGCAGGAAGAAGTCAACATAAATATCAAATATGACGGCTATATCCGCAGGCAGCTGAATCAGGTGGCACAGTTCAAAAAACTGGAGGAGAAAAGAATACCGGAAACGATAGATTATAATAAGGTTCCCAGCCTGCGCACAGAAGCAAGGCAGAAACTGGCGCAGATCCAGCCGATCTCAATAGGTCAGGCGTCCCGTATTTCAGGCGTATCACCGGCGGATATCTCCGTGTTGCTGGTATATCTTGAGAGCCTAGGAAGAAGATAAGATAGAGATAGAATAAATTCCGAAATGCTTATAAACGATATTTATCGATATAAAAATATAATATCGATTTATATCAATATAATAATTGTGGGGTCTTATTTGG
>CAKRNX010000002.1 GCA_934371475.1 uncultured Lachnospiraceae bacterium | reverse complement strand
AAGATCCTCGATTTTTAAGAATAGATTTCTTGTGATACGCATAACAGAATGTTAAAATAAAAGTAAGATAATGAGTGGGTCTCTCTCAACTTGTCGGGAAGGCAGCGTTGGGAGAAAATTTTTGACAGAAGACATAGTGAAGAAACTGTTGTCAAAATGGAAAAACATGGATTTTACAGAAAAGGATGAGTGTGACGTGTCAAAATTATCCGTTGTGCTTCCGGCATTTAACGAGGAAGCAATGTTGAAAAAAACAGCAGAGACATTAAAAAAAGTGCTGGAAACAGCTGATATTGATTATGAACTGGTATTTGTAGATGACGGATCGAAAGATCGTACCTGGCAGGAGATTGAGGAAGAGGCAGAGAATAATCCCTGTGTGCACGGCGTTCATTTCTCCCGCAATTTTGGGAAAGAAGCTGCGGTATTTGCCGGTCTGGGCGCCGCAGAAGGAGCGTGTGTGGCGGTTATGGACTGCGACCTGCAGCATCCGCCGGAGACGCTGGTGGAGATGTACCGTCTCTGGGAACAGGGATATGAAGTAGTGGAGGGAGTAAAGCGCAGCCGTGGAAAGGAGAGCGCTTTACATAAGGCCAGTGCTGGTATGTTTTATAAATTAATGTCAGAGGCCACGAAGATGGATATGTCCAGGGCATCTGATTTTAAGCTGATGGATCGCAGGGCGGTAGATGCTGTCCTGAGTATGCCGGAGAGGAATGCTTTTTTCAGAGCCATGTCGTCCTGGGTTGGATTTAAATCTACAGAAGTAGAGTTTGACGTGCAGGAGAGGGAGGCCGGAGTCTCCAAATGGTCTACGAAATCATTAATTAAATATGCGATTGCCAATATTGTAGGGTATTCTGCCGCACCGATGCAGATTGTAACAGGTGCCGGAGTGGCAGTATTTCTGATTGCCGTTGTGCTGGGGATCCAGACTCTCGTGCAGTATTTCAGCGGACATGCCGTAGAGGGGTTTACGACGGTGATCCTGCTTGTTTTGCTGCTGGGAAGTATTATTATGATAAGTCTCGGTATTATCGGATACTATATTGCCCGTATTTATGAGGAAGTAAAGAGAAGACCGAGATATATTATTTCCAAAAAAATTTGATTAAGAGCCTGATCCTGATACAGGCAAGTTCCCGCTTACTGTTTATTGTAATTGAAGCAGGTGACTTACTTAATTCGATTAAATGATTTTTCAGACAGATTTTGAGTTTCATGAATTCGAGAAAGCTGATAGTTGAGGTGAAAATGCCGGGGCATTCTTAAATCCCTCGAAGATAAAACGAAAAGTAAAAAGACAGGCGAAAATAATGGACAAGCTAAAAAAGTTGTATGAGAAATATAAAGAACTTGTGAATTACCTGATTGTAGGGGTACTGACAACTGTGGTGAGTCTCGGGGTATATTATGGATGCGTACTCACATTCCTGGATCCGGAGACGCCGTGGCAGCTTCAGGCGGCAAATGTGATATCCTGGATTGCGGCAGTTACGTTTGCATATTTCACAAATCGAAAATATGTGTTTGAAAGTAAAAATGAAAATAAATTAAAGGAAGCGGCAGCTTTCTATGGATCACGGATTACAACCTTGCTGATGGATATGGTATGTATGTTTTTGATGGTGACTGTTGCAGGAATGAGCGATAAGCTTGCAAAGCTCATTGTACAGGTAATTGTCACAGCGGCAAACTATATTCTGAGCAAGTTTTTTGTGTTTCATAAAACCAGATAAATGTTATGTTTTACCGGAGTGTGTTTAAAAACATTTCCGTTTATAAAAGCTTTTTTCCAATATGCTCCGGTAAAGCGACAGGCAGCAGACAGATCATGAATTTTTACTAAAACACGGAAAAGGATTTGAAAATGGACTTAAAGCTGGAAATAAAACAGTACATTAAAATGATATCACAAAATTTTCTGCTGCCTCTGTGTTACAGGATCGGCTGTCGGAGAAAAATGATACCGGGACTGGTTGTGTTTGCTGATGCGCATCATGATGCACGTCCGGAAAATATGAATCTTTTATATCAGAGATTTTCTGAGAAGAAAAGCGGAAACAGAATACAGATCCGGGAATGTTACTTAAATTATCAGACGCATGGTCCGGTGACAGTTTTGAAACAGATGTGCCGGTTTATGAGGTGGTATGCGCAGGCGGAATATGTAATCATATGCGATAACTTTCTTCCGGCAGCATCCTGCCGGAAGCGAAAATCTACAAAAGTGATTCAGCTGTGGCATGCCTGCGGCGCGTTTAAAAAATTCGGATATGATACAGAAGATGATATTCCCAGAAATTATCATGGAAATGTATTTAAAAATATTGATCTGGTAACAGTAAGCGCAGAGGCCTGCGTGAAACCGTTTGCCTCAGCGATGCGTCTCCCGCAGCAGTGTGTAAAACCGATGGGAGTAAGCCGGACAGACATTTATTTTGATGAGGCATGGAGAAATAAATGTCAGTCAGATTTTTACCGACAGTACCCGCAGGCAAAAGGGAAAAAAGTTGTTCTGTGGGCACCTACCTTCCGGGGAAATCCGGGACATCCCAAATTGATCGAGATGGATTTGAAAAAACTGCAGAAAGAACTTGGCGAGGAATGGTTTGTTCTGTGTCGGGTACATCCGCATATGCATGAGCAATATAAGAATGAAGACTGCAGTATTCCCACGGAACGATTGTTTGCTGTGACGGATGTGCTGATTGCAGATTATTCATCGCTTATTTTTGAGTATCTGCTTTTTGACGGGGTGTTGGTTTTATATGTTCCGGATTTGCAGGAGTATCAGGAGCAGAGAGGATTTTATCTGAATTTTTCAGAAATTCCGGGATATGTGACGGATCGGGAGGAGCTGCTGGCAGAGACAGTGCGAAAAGCAGGTACTGCAGGTGCAAACGCAGATTTTACCGGTCAGATACAGAGGCAAAATCAAAGCATGGAAGAAAAAAAGAAGCAGTTTACAGAAAAATATATGAGCGAATGTGATGGATCTGCGACAGAACGAATTGTAAATTATATGGTGGAGGAAGCAAAGAAATGAGCGGTATTTACGGAATGATTTTGGCAGGCGGGATTGGAGCCAGAATGGGGAATATGGAAAAACCAAAACAATTTCTGGAGCTGGGGAAAAAGCCGATCATTGTTCATACGATCGAAAAATTTGCGGTTCATCCGGGACTTGATGAAATACTGGTTCTTTCGCCCAAAGCCTGGGTATCCTATACAAAAGATATCATACAGAAATACATCCCGAACATGAAAAAAATAACTGTTTTAACAGGCGGAGAGACCAGAAATGAAACGATTATGAACGGGATTCGATATATTGAAGAAAATGGAAAACTGGATGAGGACACGATTATTGTGACTCACGATTCAGTGAGACCGTTTGTCACGCACAGGATTTTATCAGAGAATATTGAGTGTGCGCAGAAATACGGGGCCTGCGATACGGTAATTCCGGCAACAGATACGATTGTGGAGAGCAAAGGCAGCGTCCGGATTACGGATATCCCGGATCGCAGATTTATGTATCAGGGACAGACGCCGCAGTCGTTTCACGCCAAAAGATTAAAAGAACAGTATGAAGCATTGAGTGATCAGGAGAAAGAGGTACTGACAGATGCATGTAAAATCATGGTCCTAAAGGGAGAACACGTACATCTGGTTCAGGGAGAGGTATTTAATATAAAAATAACGTATCCCTATGATATTACAGTAGCGAAAGCGCTGCTGGGAATGGATATTGAGACGATATCAGACATGCAGTAGTTCGGAGGAAGTTTATGTTAAATACGATATACCAGCTGGTTCGCCCACGGCAGTTTGAAATTGCATTTGAAGATTTATCGTTGGATCAGGAGCACATAATTGTGCGCCCAAGCTGTCTTTCTATCTGTAATGCAGATCAGAGATATTATCAGGGGAAAAGGTCGGCTGATATTCTGAAGCAGAAGCTTCCGATGGCGCTGATCCATGAAGGAGTCGGGAGAGTGATCTATGATCCGCAGGGACAGTTTGCCTGCGGGGAAAGAGTGGTGGTGATCCCTAACACTCCGTTTGAACAGGATGATATTGTGGCGGAAAATTATCTGAGAAGCAGTAAATTTCGCGGCAGCAGTATGAACGGGCTGATGCAGGAGTATATACAGACGACTGCTGACCGGTTGGTTCGGGTGCCGGAGAATGTAAACGATCTGATCGCATCATTTACAGAGATGGTGACGGTGTGTTATCATGCGATTTCCCGTTTTGATAAAATAGCACATCAAAGAAGAGATACCATAGGTGTCTGGGGCGATGGAAATATGGGGTATTTTACATCGTTGCTGCTGAAAATCAGATTTCCTGAAAGTAAGATCTGTGTGTTTGGAGTGACAGATACAAAACTGAGTGATTTCAGTTTTGCAGATGAAGTATATAAAGTATCGGAAATACCGGAAACGCTTCAGATCGACCATGCATTTGAATGTGTGGGAGGAACGGCTTCGGGACAGGTGATCAATCAGATTATTGATCACCTTAATCCGGAGGGAACGGTGGCGATACTCGGAGTATCGGAAGATTATGTTCCGATCAATACGAGAATGATCCTGGAAAAAGGTTTGCGGATACTGGGCACAAGCCGGAGCGGAAGAACCGATTTTGAAGGTGTGATCCGCTTATACCGGGAAAATATTCGGCTTCCGGAATACCTGGAAAAACAGATCAGCGGAGTCGTGGAGATATGTGGCATGAAGGATATAGAAAAAGCGTTTGAGATGGACATACACAAGTTTACAGGAAAAACGATTATGGTCTGGGACAGAAATGCGGTGGAAAGATGAATGTGAAATCGGGGGCGAAGGCAGTGCTTCGCAATATATACAAATCAGGAACACTGCATTTTCTTTATCCGCTGAGATATCAGCGGTATGCAAAAAGACCCGTTATTTCAGGAAAGACAGTTTTTCTTGAAATTCGTATGAATGGACTGACTGATAATTTTCAGGAACTTTATCAGCAAATGAAAAAAAATGAAGCATACCATGTGACAGTCCGCTGTATCCGGGAAGGAATGGCCGGCCGCTTCCAGGTGTGCAAAAATGAATGGGATGCGCTCCGTGATCTTGCGGATGCAGAATATATTTTTATCAATGATTCTTCGTATTTTATCAGCTGTCTGCCGCTGAGATCGGAGACGAAAGTGATACAGACGTGGCATGCCTGCGGAGCGTTTAAAAAATTTGGCTACAGTGTGGCCGATAAAAAATTCGGATCGGGGAAGAGCGATCTGGAACGTTTTCCGGTTCATAAAAATTTTTCTATGGTGACAGTCAGCAGCCGGGAAGTTGTGTGGGCTTATGCGGAAGCCTTTCATATGGAAAGTGAGAAGGAAAAAATTGTCTCAACAGGGATTTCCAGGACAGATTGTTATTATTCGTCCGCACGGAGGAAGGCTGCTCAAAAAAGAGTGTCAGAGGTGATCGGACAGCACCTGGGAATTGAGGCAAAGAATAAAAAGATTGTTTTGTATGCTCCGACATTTCGGGGAAAAGTGGCATGTGCCAAATCTCCGGAACGGTTAGATTTTGAGAAGCTGTGCGCATTGGCCGGCGATGATTATATTTTTTTATGCAAACATCATCCTTTTGTGAAGAAACGTCCGGAGATCCCGGCGGCATGTTCCGACCGGGTGTTGGATGTAACGGAGCTGCTCGAGATAGAAGATCTGCTGATGTGCAGTGATGTCTGCATAACAGATTATTCTTCTCTGATTTTTGAATACTCATTAATGGAGCGGCCGATGCTGTTTTTTGCCTATGATCTGGATGAGTATTATGATGAAAGAGGTTTCTACTATCCTTACAGAGATCTTGTGCCGGGACCGATCCTGAGTAATACGGAAGAGGTGGCGGCATGCTTAAAAAATATGGATAACTGGTTTGACAGGAACAGAGTGATCCGATTTAAGGAAAAATATATGGGGGCATGCGACGGGCATGCAACAGAACGTATCTTACAACTTCTGGAGAGATAGTGATAGGAAAGAGGGAGGCAAAATGATCAAGGTATCAGTGATTGTGGCTGTTTATAACGGGGAAGAATACCTGGAACAGTGTATGGACAGTATCTGCGGACAGACGTTACAGGATATTGAGATTATTTGTGTGGATGACGGGTCTACGGACAGTTCGTGTGACATACTGGAAAGATACAGAGAAAAAGATGAACGGGTACAGGTTTATCATCAGAAAAATCTGTATGCGGGCATTGCGCGAAATACAGGAAAATCTCATGCACAGGGAGAATACCTTGTGTTCTGGGACTGTGATGATTTTTTTGAGCCGGAAGCACTTGAGAAAATGTATGAGAAAGCAAAAGAGCAGGATGCGGATATCTGTGTGTGTGGAGCGCGACAGTATCTCCAGGAAAAGAAACAGTCATTTCCTGTGCCGGTGTATTTAAATAAAAAATGGATTCCGGATACGCCGACATTTAACCGGAATACGAATGAAGATTATATTTTAAATTTTACGAATGTACCGGCGTGGAACAAAATGTATCGCAGTGCGTTTATAAAAAAATGGAATTTGGATTTTCAGGGTGTAAGGAATGGAAACGACATTTATTTTACCCTTCATGCCTTATGTCTGGCAGACAGCATTACGACAGTTGACGCCTGTCTCGTGAATTACCGTAAAAATCAGAAACAGAGCCTGATGGGAACGCTCTCGATAGCGCCGTTTGCCCCGTTTCAGGCATGGATAGATACCGCTCAGGATCTTGAACGGATGGGAGTACTGCCTGAGAGAAGTTTTGTCAATAAGGCACTGGAAAGCATTATTTTTCTTTTGAGAAATCTTCCGGACAGGAAGGCATTTCTGGAGATTGTCATTTTTTTGCAAAAAGAAGGACTGAAAAAACTGCATATCCGACAGCAGGAGAAAAGTTATTTTTATAAGGAATGGTATGCAGAATGTGTAGAACATCTGCTGTATGATACACCGGAAGATTTTCAGACATATCTGGCGTTTGTGACATATATACAGTTTACGGAAGATACGGCGGCAAAAAGACTTTCCGCGGAAAAAGTAAAAGAATTAAAAAGGGAAAATAAAGTTTTAAAGGAAACAAATAAGGCTTTAAAAGAAGAAAATAAAGCTCTGAAAAAACAGATGGAGGACTTAAGTCCGTCGTGGATCTGTCAGGGGAAAAAACTGGCAAAACGTATTTACAGAAAAATAAAAAGCGGGAGGGCGTAATATGAATATCGGATTAATTATAGCAGGCGGTGTGGGAGCAAGAATGCATATGGCAACGCCGAAACAGTTTATTGTGGTGAGAGATAAGCCGATTCTTGTATATACACTGGAAGCTTTTCAGAACAATGCGGCGATTGATGCAATCGCAGTAGTATGTCTGCATGGATGGGAAGAAGTGGTATGGAAATATGCGGAAAAATATCATATCACAAAATTAAGGTGGATGGCTCAGGGAGGAGCTACGGGGCTGGAGTCATTGAGAAATGGAATGGAGCTGCTGAGGGAGAATTGCTCACCGGATGACATTATTGTGATCCATGATGCGGTGCGGCCGCTGGTAAGCGACAATATTATTAACAGCAATATTGCGGGAGTGATTCAGAATGGAAATGCAGTAACCTGTATTCCGGCTACGGAAGCGCTGTTAAAATCCGATGATGGCGAAACATCCGAACTGGAAATTAACAGAGATACAATCCAGAGAACACAGACGCCGCAGAGTCTGTATTTATCGAAATTTATTGAGATTCATGAGGAAGCAAAACGCCGTGGAATTACGAATATGGTCGCAACCTGTTCTCTGCTGGTCGCTCTGGGTGAAAAGGTGCATATTGTGACGGGTGAAGGGACAAACTTCAAGATTACAACACAGGAAGATATTGATTTGATGGAGGCATATTTAATTTGCAGAGAGAACAAGTAAAAAAATTATCGGTTTTGCAGCAGGATGTCCGTCATGTATGTGAGACAAATGAAAATTTAAAATTGCTGGAAGGGCAGACTGTGTTAATTACCGGAGCAACCGGTTTTGTAGGGTCTTTTCTGGTACGGGTTCTGTTAGAGTATTCTCATATGACAGGCGAAGAGATTCATGTCATTGCGATGGTAAGGAATAAAGCGAAAGCAGAGGCACTGTTTAACGAATGTGAAAAGCATGAGCTGATTTCATACCTTTGTCAGGATGTAAGAGATGCCGTGAGCTGGGACGGAACGATAGATTATATCATACACTGAGCCAGCAATGCCGGGCCAAAGGAATACGGCGCTGATCCGGCTGGAACTATGACGACGAACTTTGCCGGAACTGCGCATTTGCTGGAACTGGCCAGAGAAAAGAATGTAAAGAAATTCTTGTATGCATCAACAATTGAGGTATACGGGGCGGCATATAAAGATGGAGTGATCGGAGAGCATGATTTTGGTGTGATCGATTCTACGAATGTAAGATCCTGTTATCCGATCAGCAAGAAAGCGTGTGAGACTTTGGCAGTCGCATATGCGGATCAGTATCAGGTGCCGGCGGTAATCGGAAGGCTCAGCTATCTCTATGGCGCCGGTATGAAAAAGGATGATTCCAAAGTTGTTGCCCAGTTTGCAAGAAATATTGCGGAACATAAAAATATTGTGATGAAGAGCACCGGCGAGCAGCTGCGGTCTTATACGTATATTTCAGATGCGGCATCGGCATTACTGACGGTGCTGATAAAAGGAGAGGCGGCGCAGGCATATAATATTGCAAATCCGGAGAGCAGAATTACCATAGCCGGAATGGCAGAACAGCTGACAAAAATTTATCCTGACAGAAATTTAAAGGTGGTATTTGATCTGCCTACGGAAGCCGACCTGAAGCGGTTTTCGTTTATCCGTGATGCAGTGCTGGATTCTTCAAAACTGGAAAGCCTTGGTTTTCAAGCCTCCGTACCAATTCAGAACGGACTTAAAAGAATGGTAGAAAGTATAGAGGAAAATCAGTAATGGAACAGATACAAAAAGAGGAACTGGAATATGCATGGTCGGATTATAAAAAGCTGTTTAAAAATATTCAGATAGAAACAGTGGTATATACAGATAATGCGGAATTGTGTGGTTATCTGAAAGGCATTTGCGGAAAGATTTCCAGAAAAACAGCTGTTTTCCCTGAACGCCTGGGTGAAGCCCAGAGCGATATATGGACGATTTGCTGGATTGACTGCTGGAATAGAAAATATGAACAGCCAAAAGAGCAGGACAGGATTTTGGCGGAACTGGAGTCTATGCTGCAGCAGTATAAAGGCAAACACATGAAAAAGATATTGTTTTGCCTGGGTATATCTTCTGATATGCTTCCGGAGAGTAAGGAAGGGTACCGGTATGCGGAAAACGAACTGGGCTTATATTTTCAGGGCTGTTCTGCTGCAAGCAGGGAGAAATTTGTTTCACGGATTGAGCAGTTATGCAGAGACCATATCAGAGAGGAAAGGTCTCAGTTTCTGGTTCTGCGAATTTTAAATGAAACGAATGCATTGCTGGATAATCACAGCTCTCAAGAGTTAAAGATGATTGTAGATCAGGCAAAAGACAGTGGAAAAGTCCGGATTTGTTCGACGAGGGCAATTCGGTATTATACGAGTATGCGAAACACAGCGGCAGCCATATACCGCATTCTGCTGTCTGGAAACAATGGAAATATTTATCATCTTGCCGGATGGCAGACCACATTGGATTATCTTCAGTTTATGGTGTATGAGCGCTTTAGGGCGTTGGGCATCGACTGTGAACTTGAGACAGTTTCGCAGGGGACTCTCGATGAAAAAGGGATCAGTACCCTGAAGCTTGAGGCTCTTGGCTGGAAACCACAGTTTGATGAACATAGGATTGCGTATGAACTGATCGATTCTTTTTCCGGGTATGATGTCTCATCGTGTGACCGCGATCTGCTTCTGCAAAGAGCATATACAGGTCAGCTGGAACGGATCAAGCAGCTGGAAATGAAAGTAATGCGTGAGATTGACCGCATTTGTAAGAAGCATGACATCAAATATTTCCTGGTGGGCGGAAGTCTTCTGGGAGCAGTGCGTCATGGCGGTTTTATTCCGTGGGATGATGATCTGGATGTCGGTATGCTGAGGGAGGATTTTGAACGTTTCCGCAGGATCTGTCCGGAGGAACTGGGGGATGAGTTTTTCTATCAGTCTTACTGGACGGAGAAAAACAGTCATTATATTTTTGACAAAGTGCGTTTGAAGAATACATTTTTCAGCACAAAATTTTCCAACAGATTTCCTATTGAGAACGGTATATTTATCGATATTCTCGTATATGACAAAACGGCAAATGATCTGAAACGGCAGAAGAGACATATTAAGCAGCTTACGACGATGACTACGGTGATAAATATCCGGTGGGTCAATTATGCGCGTCATAATCTTCACTATATTTTGTCGAAATTCAGCCTGCCATTGATGCGGTTAATTCCGTATTCCTGGTATCATGGCTTATTTGAACACATTCTGACAAAATATAAAAATTCCACGAAATCAGAATATTTAATTGATGGTGTCGGCCAGAATATTACAAGAGGCGCATTTCCTAAAAAGTGGTTTGATGAAATCATAGAAATGCCGTTTGAAGATATGATGCTTCCGGTGCCGGCAGCATACCGGGAGTATCTGGTACACTGGTACGGAAAGCACTATATGGATATTCCCCTTTTGGCGAATCAGTTTTCCGGTCATGTTCTTTCTAAAATAGATTTGGGTGCGTATTTATATGGGGAAGACTATGAAAAGCCAAAGAAGTTAGATGTCAGAGGAGAACTGTTTAATGTGGATTAAGGTATTTTAACTGAATTAAGTAAGTCTCCTGCTTCAATTGCAAAAGGCAATTAGTAGTGGGGGGACTTGATCTAAGAGGTAACCGTTTGGAACAGTGAGAGGAGGATTTTTCTGTATTGTAGCAGATATGATTTTACAGTTAAGAGGTGAATTATGGATACAAAAAGAATAGTATGGTTAGATTATGCGCGGGCGTTTGCAATTTTTTGTGTAATTCTGACGCATAGTACCGGAAGAATTTATAATATCAGTTCGGGTGCTCCGATTTTAGAATTAACATTTTCTAACTTGGTTGGGCTCTGCTTTTTCACAGTCGGACGTCTGGGGGTTCCTATTTTTTTCTTCCTGACAGGATATCTGTTGCTGGGCAGGACATTTACCTACGAAAGCACTCTTAAGTTTTATAAAACAAAATTTGGCGGTTTGCTGTTAACTACAGAGATATGGATTATTATATATTATCTTTTTGGGGTAGTATTTTATCACAGTACATTTGATTTGATAACGCTCATAGAAAATATATTATTTTTAAAAAATCCCGCCGCTTCACATTTATGGTACATGCCAGTTATTCTTGGTATTTATCTGTTTATTCCGTTCCTTTCCGCGGCGTTAAATCATATTGATATCAGGATACTGTATGTTCCTCTTTTGGTTGCGGCCATCTATCTGTTTGGCGTTCCTCTGTGTAATGTATTTTTGAGTGCCTATTCGTTTCCGACATTATCATTACGTTTGGATCTTAGTTTTGCAGGTGGAACGTATGGGTTCTGCGTCCTTTTGGGATATCTGGTTAAAAAAAATGTATTTAAACGTGTCCCATCAGTCTGTCTTATTTTTACAGGGCTTTTCTGTTTTGGGTTTACAGTTTTTTCTCAGTATCTTTCGCTAAAACATGAAGTCCAGTATTATGTATGGTATAATTCGGCCACATTACTGATTACTTCTGTATGTATATTTATTCTTTTTTCAAGAGTGGATTTTAAATTTTGCAGGTGGATTTCCAGTTTGGCAAAATATTCTTTTGGGATCTATCTTGCCCATGATGGAATAAATCTGGTGCTTCTTCGTTACATAAATTTTCAGATGCCTTTTGTGATGAAGTTAGCAATTGCCGTTGCACTTACGTTGTGGTCTTCTTGGGCATTTGTATATATTACTGCAAAGGAACCACATTTTAAGCATTGTCTGTTTGCTTTGAAATAACGATCTGTACGATATAAACTGGGTTGGAAATATTAGATTTTCTGTTTTTAAAATCAACGGAAAGGAACAGAAAAACTGCATTGATAATATATTGACAACCAAATTTTTCCCTGCTATACTCCGTTTTGTAAAACGTATCTGGTCATAAGGCTAGGCAAGGAATGCGGTGCAAATCCGCAGCAGTCACCACTACTGTGACGCGGACGAATGGGCAGGATCCACTGTCCTGGACGGTTAAATTACCG
Organism: uncultured Lachnospiraceae bacterium; assembly: GCA_934371475.1. GTDB lineage: Bacteria > Bacillota > Clostridia > Lachnospirales > Lachnospiraceae > Merdiplasma. Next base: position 48,950 of record CAKRNX010000002.1, on the reverse strand, counting down.
GCCGGGATGGGAAGGAGCTCAGGAGGATGAAGCGAAGCCAGGATATTTGTTCACCGGTATTGATTCTGGGATGAAGGATCGCCGGCTATATCATTGAAGGTGGATCTCCCTGCAAGGGGAGGTGTTTTGCTTTTCCCGTTTTTATGTCCGGATACCCGGATATGAAGGCGGGAAAAGCTTTTTTAGAGTGTAGACTGCGCAGCTCGCAGCGTTGAAAAATACTGCATACGCAGCCTGCTCGCGCGCGGAACAAAAGTTGTGCTGCCGAAGCAGTGACTCGCGGGATGTGCGAGCACACTTTTGTTATATCCGGGGAATTTTGGCACTATGTGTAAAATTACAGAAGGGAGATTTCAAGCAATGAAAAGAAACAGCAGAATGGCTGCGGTAATTATTTCCGCAGCAGCAGTAATGAGTCTGTCCGCAATGGTGACATTCGCAGAGGAAACTCAGCCTCTGGAGTCTGTCACAATCGGCGCAACGAAGATGGTATCTTCTCTGGTTCCGACCGATTCTACCGTACCATGGTGGCTGACAAGCTGCGGTGTCAGCGAGACAGTTTACAAACTGGATGAGCAGGGCAACCTGGTATCACGTTTTATTGATTCTATGGTGCAGGAAGATGATACAACATGGACTGTTGAGATGAAAGAAGGACCTGAGTTTTCCGATGGCACTCCGGTGGATGCGGAGGCTATGTGCGCGTGCCTGAATCAGATCTCAGAGGAGAATGCATCTGCTTTTTCTACCGCTGGCGCAAGTACATTTGAAGTGACGGGAGATTATTCCTTCACAATCAAGACTGAGAATGTAACGAGAGTGATGCCGTCTATCCTGGGCGGATGGGGAAGCGTTGTATTTAAGAATAACGGAGATGACACTTACTGCTATACAGGACCTTACATGGTAGATGAACTGGATCCGGGTGTTTCCATGAAGGTTGTTCCCAATGAATACTATGATGATCAGGCGTCCCAGAGACCGGAGACAGTGGAGATCAAATGTTTTAAGGACATGAGCGCAATGCAGCTGGCTTTTGAGAGCGGTGAGATTGATATGGCATTCCAGATCACAGGCGATGTGGCGTCTCTGCTCTCCGGCGAAGGATATACAGTAAAGGATATTGATGCAGGTTATCAGTACTACGCATACCTGAACATGAACCGCCTGGATGACATGAATGTACGTAAGGCACTGGATCTGGCAACAGACCGTCAGGAGATGTTGGATACTCTGGGATGCGGCAGACTGGCTACAGGTATCTTTGCTACTTATTATTCTTTTGCAGGCACCACACAGCTGGAGTATAACCTGGAAGAGGCACAGTCCCTGCTGGAAGAGTCCGGATGGAGCAAAAATGCAGACGGACTGTACGAGAAAGACGGCAATGTGCTGACCTTTAAGCTGGTTACATACAATACCCGTCCGGATCTGCCGATCCTGATGCAGGTAATGGCTTCCCAGCTGACGAAGCTGGGCGCAGAAGTGACAGCAGAAGTAACAGATAACATCGGAGATGCTGCAAAGACCGGCGAGTACGACATTATTCTGTATTCTACTCATACAGCTCCGGCAGGAGATCCGGCTAATTTTCTTCAGAACACCTTTACTTCCGAGGGATCCGGTAACTACTACACCAACTATAAATCAGAGGAGTTTGACAAAGTGGTGGCTGAGCTGGTAGATACTCCGATCGGGGAAAAGAGAGATGAGCTGGCCATTGAGGCACAGGATATCCTGCATCAGGATCTTCCGGTACTGTACCTGATCGATCCGCAGTGGCATATTGCAGTATCTGACAAGCTGGCAAACTATGAGACATACTGTGGAGATTACTATATGGTAACACCGCAGCTGGGTCTGAACTGACTGACGAACTGAGGGCGAAGCGACTGCGTTCATGCGCAGGTAGCGAAAGCAGATTGCGAATAAAGGGCTGCTGCATATTCTGCAGCAGCCCTTTCTGCAGCCTGCTCGTGCGCAGAACAAAATTTGGGAGATAACATGAAAAAGCTTCTTTTATTCATTGTAAAATGGTTGATTATTTTCTGGGTGGCTTCGGTGGTATCCTTCGGGGTAGGCAGACTGATGCCGGGATCTCCGGCACAGCTGCTTCTGCAGGCCTACGATCTGCCGGAGACTCCGGAAAATATTGAAATGATTGAGCGGCAGTGGGGGCTGGATGAACCTCTGATCAAACAGTATGGTGCCTGGATGAAGAATTTTCTGCGGGGAGACTGGGGAAGATCCATGATCTCCAAGCTGGAGATACGGAAGCTTTTTTTGAAAAAACTTCCGTATTCGCTGATCCTGGGCTTTGGAAGTATCCTGATTAGCTCTCTGTTTGCGTTTTTTATGGGGTTTGCGGCGGCGATACGCCCCGGCGGGCTGGCGGATAAGCTCAGCAGAGGCCTGGCAGTCTTTGCACAGACAGTGCCCTCGAGTATTCTGGCGGTGCTGACCATCTATCTGATCGGTGTGAAACTAAAGGCTGTCAAATTTTTTACCGGAGGGAGTACAGCGGGGGTAGTTGCGGCGACACTGTTTTTGAGCCTGTATGCGGTGGGCGGCCTGGCTCGGATTGTCCGGGTCCATTTCAGGGAACAGATGGGCAAACCATATATCCGTTTTGCGGTTGCACGCGGCTTTGAGAGCAACTACGCGCTGCTGCGCTACGGCAGCAGGCCGGTACTCTATGGGCTGGTTTCTGTTCTGATCCCGAAATTTGGCTGGATTCTTGGGGGCAGTTCTGTGATGGAATTTATTTTTACAATCCCGGGCATCAGTTACTTCCTTGTGGACAGCATACGTCTTCGGGATTATTATGTGATCCAGTCTTACATCATGGTGGTTGTGATCTGGATGTTTGCGATAAACTGTATTTCAAATCTGATTATGAATGTGCTTGATGGCAGGGAGGGCGTATGAAAAAGTGGCCGTTTATTATTTTAGCCGGGTTTATCGTGTTTCTGCTGGTGGTTCCTACGCAGAATGTGCTGATTGTGAATCTGGCGGACAAGCTTTCGGCTCCCTCGGCGGCGCATATTTTTGGTACAGATAATCTGGGGCGGGATGTATTTTCACTGACCGTGCGGGGCGGTATCCGGACACTGGTTGTGGTCGCGACGGCTTCTGCCATTTCGTTTTCGGGTGGTCTGGTACTGGGGCTGGCGGGCGGATATTTTGGCGGCCAGATGGAGTTGGGGATCCGGATTGCAGCGGACTTTACAATGGCTGTTCCTTCTTTTATTTTTGCGCTGATTTTTACCGGAATTTTTGGTATGACACCGTATACGGTGGGTATCATTCTCGGACTTTGCGGTATTGGTCAGTACGCGCTCCAGGCGGAGGCGCTGACGAGAAGCGTCAGGAAGATGGCCTATATTGAGAATGAAAAGATCTTAGGAATGCCTGCGCGCCATACGCTGTTCGGACATATTCTGCCAAATATTCTTTATCCGATGTTTACCAGCATGGGAAACCGGGCGGGAGGACTGACGTTATCGTATGCGTCTCTGGCGTTTATTGGTCTGGGAGTGGATGTGACAAGCCCTGACTGGGGAAATATGATTTATCAGTATAAGATTTATGTGATCAGCAATCCGAACCTGATCCTTGCGCCCACGCTGGCTGTATTTCTGCTGGCGCTGCTGTTTCATTTGGCTTTTGACGGCGGCGCGTCTAATAAACCGGAGGAGGTGACGATCTATGACTGATGGAGGAGACAGGAACATTATTCTGCGGGTGGAAGACCTGTTCCTTGAGCTGCGCAATGGCAAACGTGTCACACCGATTCTGAAAGGGATTTCTTTTGAGCTGCGGGAGGGTGAGATCCTGGGGATCCTGGGAGAGTCGGGTTCCGGGAAAAGTATGACAGTCAATACGATCTGCGGTCTGATACCGGAAAAGAGCAGCAATATCAGGGGAAAGATCTATATGGATGGGGAAGAGATCTTTGGTATGAAACGCAAAAAGCGGAGAAATTATGTAGCTTCCCACACGGCGGTAATCCTTCAGGATGCAATCAATGCGCTGAGTCCTTACGACAAGATTGGCGGTCAGCTGCGGGATACTGCCAGACTGTACAGCCCGGATGCATCGGAAAAAGAGCTGAACGCGCAGATTGACAGAACGCTGGGACAGATGGGGCTGCCGGGGCTTACTCAGGCCGGCGGTCGGTATCCGAATGAGTTTTCCGGCGGGATGCGCCAGCGGATCGCCATTGCGATGGCATTGCTGTCCCCGGGGAAAATGCTGGTTGCGGATGAACCGACGACATCGCTGGACGGGATTAACCAGCAGAAATGCGTGGATCTACTGAGACGTATTCATGATGAGCAACAGAAAACGGTGATTTATATCAGTCATAATTTGGGACTGATTGCCGGTTTCTGCAATTATGTGCTTGTGATGAAGGATGGCATTATCGTAGAACAGGGAAAAACGGAAAAGGTGCTGAATGAGCCGGAACATCCCTATACCAGAGAACTGGTGGGATGTACGCGCAGGCTGTATGGATACGCAGGAGAGATTTCCGGGAATGGGATATCTGGTACATCTGCGGTGCAGGATGGAGAGAAGGAGCTTCTGCAGGCATCACATCTGAAAAAATCTTATGTAAAAATGAGTGCATTCCGTGAAAAAGAGACGGTACATGCCGTGAAGGATGTGAGTTTTCAGATCGGTCATGGAGAGATTGTCGGTGTCGTGGGCGAGTCCGGATGCGGAAAGTCTACGGTGGCCCGGCTGATTACATGTCTTTTGCAGGCGGACGAAGGAACGATCTGCTTTGAAGGGTCACAGCTGAATGGAAAGAAGGAAAAGGAACTGCGGGAATTAAGACCCGGATTTCAGATGATCCAGCAGAACCCATTCTCCGGCATGAATCCCCGGCTGACGCTGCGTCAGAGTATGATGGCTCCGCTGAAGTATCATAAGATAGGAGCGGATGTGCAGGAGCGTCAGCAAATTTTGGAAAGACTGTTTTCAGAGTGCGGACTGAAGCCGGAGTACCTGGAACGATATCCCGGACAGCTTTCCGGCGGACAGCTGCAGCGGGCTTGCATCGCGCGGTCGCTCTCCATGGATCCGAAGCTGCTGATTGCGGATGAAGTGGTATCAGCGCTCGATGTGGCGGTGCAGGAACAGATCCTGGAGCTTCTGCTGCAGCTGAGAAAGCAGAGGCAGATGGGGATTTTATTTATCTCCCACGATCTGGCGGTGGTGCGCAGGATCGCAGACCGGATCCTTGTGATGAAAGATGGGCTGATTGTAGAGGAAAATACGGTGGCAGAGCTGTTTGCAAATCCGCAGCACTCTTACACGCAGCAGCTTCTGGGATCTATGGTGTGTCTGAATGAGAGGTAAACCTCACCGCTCAGGTATTTCTTTTTCGGTGAGAGGTTCGATCCCTATTTTAAAAAACTGTGTAGTTTTGCCGGTTTTGGCGATTTCCGAAAAGAAAACTGCCCCGCAGATGTTTCCATCTGTGAGGCAGTTTTCAGTTATGGTTTAAAGCCATTGATGAAAAAGTTCACTCACACATCTTTGTATCCTTATTTTGTTCCCAGGCAAAGTGCATTCAGCGCATCGTCTTCGAGAATTTCACAGGATGTATTGATATCAAATCTCATGGTATACTGCTCGTCTGCGGTGTACGGCTTCCACTCTAAGGTTTCGGTACTCGGATCGCCGGTCTTTGCGAAGTTGATGATTGCAGATGCCAGTTCATCCTGGATCCTGTATGCATCCTCAGTTCCGCCGGTTGCTCTTGTGATCACCGGGATCTCCACATTGTGGAATGCGTAGATCAGGTCAACACAGTGGAATGCGGTAGTACCGCCGTTTACCGGAGCCTCATAGGAGAACATATAGCTGTATACCGGAGCTTCGCCGGATCCGTCCTTATCTGCAAGGAGGATCTTGCAGTTGTTTCTGTGAGAAGCACCGTAGAAGAATGCATCTGCGGTTGACTTATCCGGATATGCTTTGGCAAACTCGGCAATGATTTCTTCTGCGCTGTCGCCGTATTTCTCTGTTACATTTGCGAGAATTTCTTCGTCTGTCCACTCATTTTTACGTCCGTCGCCTACACGGAAAGTGCTGGTCTGTTCTGTAAGGGTTGAGCCAACGATGATCGGGATATCAGATGCCCAGTCACAGATCTCTGCAGAAATAACACCTTCATTTTCAACCGGCTGCCAGCCGATGGTTGTTCCGTTTGCATCACCTACAGATGCAAGTGCCGCATAACCGGCTTCCATCAGATCTTCGTAAGGAACGGTGTTGATCTCGCTGATGGTGCTTTCATCCAGTCCCAGGTTTGCAACTGTCTGTTCAGCTACCTGAGTTGCCAGATCCTTATCCAGTGCTTTGTATACAGAAGAACTCTGAACGATGATCTTGTCTACAAGTCCTTCTGCTTTGTCGTAATGCATGAAGGACTGAACTTTACGTCCACCGCCGGACTGTCCCATGATGGTGATATTTTCCGGATCTCCTCCGAAGTTTTCAATGTTGTCTTTGATCCATTTGATAGCCTGGATCAGATCCTCATCACCAAGATTTACTGCATTTTCAAATTCTCCGCCATAGGAAGAAAGATCAAGGTATCCAAGTACATTGAGTCGATGGTTCAGTGTAACAACTACCACATCTCCGTACTCGCTTAAGTTCTTTCCATCATAAGCTACTGCCTCAATAGATGAACCGTTCTGGAAACCGCCGCCATGCATGAAAACAATGACAGGTTTTTTCGCTTCACTGCTGATATCCTGAGACCAGATGTTGACTGACTGGCAGTTTTCATTCTGGATCCAGTAGCGGTGCGGCCATACCATCTCATCATCACCGACGGAGGTTGAATTTCTGATCGGGCAGATCGGGCCATATGCCTGTGCATCTCTTACGCCTTCCCAGCTCTCAGGATCTTCCGGCAGAGCAAATCTCTCTGATACGCTTGCATACGGTACGCCGAGGAATACGTAGGTATTCTCATCCATAAATCCGCGGAGTTCTCCCTGTGCCACGGTTGTCGTCGGCGGGTTCATCAGATCCGCAGCACTGACGGAAAGTCCTGCAAAGGAACTTGCTAAAATAGTTGCAGCTGCCAGGGTACCGGTAATTCTTTTCCAATTTTTCATATCGTTATCCTCACTTTTCTTTTTTTGTTTAAGAATGCTTCTGCAATCTACACTCCGTTCCGGTCGGCGCAAAACCATTGTCCACCGGACAATGTGCGCCCTGCCGGAGTCTTATCAGATGGGGGATTGACTCCCATCACTGATACTGATTTGTTTCTTGCCACCTGCAGGGGTGGGAGTCATCTCACATCTGATATAAATGACAGTTGCTCAGTTTGTCTGCATATTGTCAAGCATCAGCTGGTTCAGTGTATCGTCGCCCAGTACAAAACATTTGCTTTCGATATCGAAGCACATCACGTTCTGTTCGTCTGAGGTGTACGGCTTCCATTCAAGTCCATCCTGGCTGGGATCGCCGGTCTTAGCGAAGTTCAGCCATGCGGTTGCAACCTGATCCTGGATCCTCAGTGCATCTTCGTTGCCACCGGTAGCTCTTGTGATCACCGGGATTTCAACGTTGTGGAATGCATAGATCAGTTCTACACAGTGGAATGCGGTAGTGCCGCCGTTTACAGGAGCTTCATAGTTGAACAGGAAGGTGTAAACATTCGCATCGCCTGCCGCCTCTTTTTCCTGTGCGGTTTTGTTTACACGCTGCCGGTTGCTGGGAGCGTAGAAGTATGCGTCAGCCAGTTTGCGGTCCGGGAATACTTTTGCAAATTCTTCTGCAACTGCGTCTGCGCCGTCGCCGAAACGCTCGGTCAGGTAAGACATGGTTTCTTCTTCTGTCCATTCGTTCTTGCGTCCGTCGCCGCGGCGGAAGGTACTGGTCTGCTCACTGAATACGGAACCAACCATCATGGGAACGTCTGAAGACCATTCGCACAGCTCTGTGGTCAGGAGATCTTCATCAGCGGTGGGGGCCCAGCGTACATTACTGCCGGCTTCTTCGCTTACTTCAGCCAGAGCCTCAGTACCTGCTGCGATCAGATCTTCGTAAGGAACAGTTTTGATTTCGTCGATGCTGTCTGCATCAATATCCAGTTTCTCAAGAACTTTTTCCGTTACTTTCTTATTATTTTCCGGATTGTTGAAGGAAAGACTTCCGCTTTCTACGATAGCCTGTTTTACAAGTCCTTCTGCCTTCGGGCTGTGCAGCATGGAAAGGACTTTTCCGCCGCCGCCGGACTGACCGAAGATCGTGATATTGTCGCCGTCGCCGCCGAAGGAGTCTGCGTTATCGTGGATCCAGTCAAGTGCTGCAATCAGGTCTGCGATACCCAGGTTAGCGGAATACTTGTATTCCTCGCCGTAATCGGACAGATCCAGGAAACCAAGGATATTTAATCTGTGGTTCAGGGTAATGACAACTGCGTCGCCGTATTCGCTGAGGTTTTTGCCTTCATAGGCAACTGCCTCGATAGAAGAGCCGTTGGTGTATCCGCCGCCGTGGAAGAATACCAGCACCGGTTTCTTTGCGTCTTCATCCAGACTCTGCGTCCAGATATTCAGATACTGGCAGTTTTCATTCTGGATCCAGTAGCGGTGCGGCCATACCATCTCATCATCGCCGACAGCGGTCTGAGCCGGGATCGGGCAAATGGTTCCGTAAGTCTGTGCATCGCGGATACCTTCCCAGCTCTCGGGTTCTTCCGGCATAGCGTAACGTTCCGGAACGCTTGCGTAGGGAACGCCAAGGAAGGCATAGGTACCATCGTCCATGTAGCCGCGCAGCTGCCCCTGTTCTACCTCTGCGATGGGCGGATTTAGGTTGTCGGCTTCTCCGGCGAACGGCATAATTCCGAATGCAGAAGATAACATACCGATGATTGCGGTGATTGCCAGGATTCTGTTTCTTTTTTTCATACTGTGTCCTCCTTTTAAATGAAATATGATTTGTTTCACAGGAAATGGCGTTCTGTGAAATTAAGAAGCATAAATAACTGTTATAATCATTGTTTTGCAGTTTATCAGGAGGGGAGTGTACCCCTCCTGATATGAGTAAGCCACTGTTTTCACTTATATTATTTTTGTAATTAAAGAATGGAAGCTATCTGCTCTGATTAAAATCCGAAGGTTACCTGGCAATATTCGATCATCAGCTCGCCAAGACTGTCGATATCAGTTACACAGCCGAGAGTATCTTTCTCTGCCAGATCCATGTATGCCAGCTGCTCCTCGGTGGACGGTTTCCATTCAGCGAGACCTTCGCCGTTGGGGTCGCCTGATCTCATAAAGTTTGTCCAGTAGGAAGTGCAGCTATCTGCCAGCTCATGATCCCATTCAGTCCATTCACGCTGTTCCGGAATGTCTCTGAGTGATCCGAATGCATACCACAGTTCGCTGGAGTGCCATGCCCAGTAATAATCTTCGTCACGGCCAGGCGTCTTATGTGAGAACAGATATACGTATACCTTTCCGTCGCTGATGCTGTCATAGTATTTTCCGAACAGCTCATTTGCGGTAATGTTGCGGCTCATGTTGCCCGCGAATCCCATGGAAGTCAGCACACGGGCGGTATCTTTGGCATCGTCGTCACTTACTGTTACCAGGTTCTCAAAATCATACTTGTCATACAGATCGCCCAGCAGCTCTTTGTAATAAGCGTAAAACTCATCTGCGGTGTTGATCTCGGTTCCGCCGATGGTGTCCTGTGTTCCCTCGCCGAGGTTTGCGCCTACCAGGATGTTCACATCGCCGAATTTTCCGTCTGCATAGGCTTCTTTCAGGTTGTCGTACAGCACATATTTGCCGTCGTTTGTCATAGCCTGCGGTGCATGGCCGTAATTATCTTCCTTACCCATAAATACGGAAGCGTCCATTGCGCGCAGCTCTTCGAGTGTTTCTTCTCCGGTCAGTCCGCATTCTTTCAGCCAGTTTACGCTGATTTCCTGGATCTCTTCCTGAGATTTGAAGGACATATCATATTTCAGACCGGTTTCCCAGATTACATTGCTGACCAGCTCAGCGCCCTTGTCGCTTGCAAAAAATGCTGCGGTCTTGCTGGTGCCGCCGGACTGTCCGCCGATGGTGATGTTCTGCGGATCTCCGCCGAAGCCTTCGATGTTGTCCCGTACCCATTCTACAGCTTTGATGCTGTCCATCAGACCGTAGTTTCCGCTTGCGCCGTAATCTGTCTCTTCATCAAGCTGCGGCAGGGACATATAACCGAACACACCAAGTCTGGTGCCGACCTCTACGACAACCGCACCTTTTTCTGCCAGAGCCTCGGGATCACATTCTACTTCATAGGAGAAGCCGTGGTTAAGGCCGCCGCCGTGGAACCATACGTAAACCGGAAGGTTTTCACCGGATTTGACAGACGGTGTAGCGATATTCAGATACAGGCAGTCCTCGCTGAAGGTGGGCAGCTCTTCATAATAGAAGTCCGTTTTCCACGGATCAGCCGCCATATCGTTTTCCCACTGGCAGGGAGCATCAGCGTAAGTATCGAATACTTTTACGCCTTTCCAGCTCTCGGGATCTTCGGGGGCTTTCCATCTCAGGTCACCTACAGGCGGAGCCGCATAAGGAACTCCCTTAAACAGTGTTACGTCCTCATAGAAAGAGCCGGGAACACCCTGTGCCTGTCCGAATTTGGTCTCCACAATGCCGGATGCATCTGTGCTCTCAGCCAGTGCGGGCAGGTTCAGAGCTGTGACGCAGACCGCGGCAACAGCAGTAAGAGCCAGTGTCTTTTTCATTGTTTTGTTGAGTTTCATGCCATACCCTCCTCACGTTCATATTTGATAAAATCATTGTACAGGAAAAAGTTTTCTGTGTATTCGGTAAAAAATTGACAAAGTGGAGAAATTATTGATGTTGCGTATGTCCGATTTTGACTTCGGTGTAAAAATATGCACTTTGCCAAAAAATATTGCGAAATAAAAGGGTTATTTGTTAAAATAATCTTTAAGTTAAGGAGCGTCCGGGCATTCTTGCTGCAATCGTGCCGGAGACTATATCAGATGGGCGTCATTTCACAATTTCACATCTGATATATGTGAAAAATCAACAGGAAGGATTTTACATATGAGAAAAATTGTGTGTTTTTTGCTGGCTGTGGGGTGTAGCTGCGCTCTGCTGATGGCAGTGCTGTTCTGGGAGCCGGATACAGTAACGGAGGATGGCGATACGGGGCGTTTTGTCTGCGTGATTAATCCGGGATCGCCAATGATGAACACCTATTCCTACTGGGGATCAATCAGAAATGGAGTCGGCCGGGCAGATGATGAGCTGGGAACATATACAAAAGTGAAGCTGTTTCCGCGGTTTGATCCAGAGAAGCAGATCCGGTACCTGAAGGATGCGGAGCTCCTTGGAACGGAGGGGATCATTACGGTTGGAGAGCCGTTTTCGGAGGAGCTGAGTCAGGTGATCCGCCGGATGGAAAGGAGAGGCGTGCCGGTTGTTCTGGTGGACACGGATATGCCGCTGAGCGGCCGCAGCTGCTATATCGGCAGCGATAACTACGGAGCCGGCAAGCTGGCGGCAGAAAAGATCATTCAGGATACCGGCGGGAGCGGCGATATTGTGGTGTTTGTCTCTCGGCTGGATGTGGGCAATCAGAGTGAGCGGCTGACCGGATTTCAGGACAGAATAGAAGAGCAGGGGCATATGAAAATCGTACAGGTTTGCCAGGGAGAAGCGGATAAGGCTACGGTGCAGGAACAGATCAGGCAGGTGACAGAAGATTATCCGGATCTGAAAGCGATATTTTTTGCCGAGGCGACTTCGGCAAGACAGGCAGGTGTGTTTCTGCGGGAAACACATCTGGGTGAAGGGATTACGATCATTGGATTTGATATGGGAAAAGAGGTTGTGAACTGTGTGCGGGACGGTATTTTCGCGGCTACAGTCGCGCAGCAGGGAGAGCAGATGGGATATCAGGCAGTAAAATATCTGCTCAAAAAGACAGCCGCAAACAGGAAATGGGATACGGAAGGACAGAGAAACCCAGGAGGAGAGACAGAGAGAAACAGTGGTCAGATGTCTGAAACCGGTGGCCGGGAAGAAGCAGAAAGTACAGAAACAGGCGAAGGAGCAGATGGAAAAATTTATACGGAGGTGTTTCTGATCACCGGAGAGAATATTGACGGCTATCTCAGGACGGAAAAACTTCCGCAGGATGAGAAATATGCAAGCAGCGGGAAAAGGATGGAAACAGAGGAGGCAGCTTTATGGGAATAAAGGCATCGGTAACTACGAGGCAGCGTTTTTCGGGATTTTTTGTACTGCTGTCGGGGGTTTCACTGATTGTATGTCTGTTTACGCTGATCGGCAGTACGGGGCTTAACCGGCGATACGAAAAAGTTGTGCGCCAGATGATGTATCTGAATGACTATTATGGATATCTGGAAGCGTGCGGAAACAGTCTGAAGCAGTATGTGGCAAAGGAGAATCCGGATGTATTTGAACAGGTGCGGCAGTATCTTTCTTCTATGGAACAGGTGCTGGAAGCCGCAGAGACATCTGCCAGAGAAAAAGAAGTGCGACGGGAGCTTCAGGATCTGACCCGTCTGACGGGCGCTTACCGTGAGCGCGCGGAGCAGACAGAGAAGAAGATGAAGCAGTATCAGACATCAGACATCCCGTTTCTGAATATCAGGAGGGCATATGAGGCGGCAGTGGAGGTATACGAAACCATCGAGGGGGAATATTCTGTGGTCAATCGGATGGTACTTGAGGCAGGAGGAAATGCATACCGGTCGCTGAAGATAAAGCAGCAAGAGCTCCTTACCGTGCTGATCTGTCTGTATCTGGGGTGTTTTGCGGTGGTGTACCGTCAGATCCTGATACTGTCTAAGATGATCTCAGATCCGGTATTTGCGCTGACCAGAAAGGCGGAAGAGATCAAAAAGGGGCTGACAGAGCAGGTGAAGAAGGTAAAGGATTTCCCGCAGGCAGATGAGGATATGAAACTTCTTATTGAAGTGTTCAACGATATGATTGAAAAGCTGCGGGCACAGATTGAGACAATCAGGGAAAATGCCAGGGTAAGGCAGCTTTTGCAGGAGAGCCGCTACAAGGAGTTGCAAATGCAGATTAATCCGCATTTTCTGTTCAATACGCTAAATATGATTTCGGAGAATGCCTACCTGGAAGGTGCGGAGAATACGGTGGATCTGCTCGGTAAGACAGCACGGCTGTTCCGGTTCAGTCTGAATTTTTCGGGTCGGTCGATTCCGCTGTTTGAGGAACTGGAGGCTCTGGGGGATTATGTATTTATACAGGAACAGAGATTTGAGAACAGGATTCGATTCTGTTTTGATCTGGATGAGTCGTTTCATAATGTCAGGATTCCGTCGCTGATTTTGCAGCCGCTCGTGGAGAATGCGGTGACGCACGGGATCGGAGGCAGAACCGGCAGCGGCGTGATCTGGATCAGGACATACCGCGAGAAGGAGACAGGATGCGGATGCATCGAAGTGGAGGACAACGGTCGCGGCATGGATGAAGAGACACTGGCGGCTGTGAGAAAAAATATGGAGCATTATCAGATGCAGGAGGGAAGCACCAGAATCGGACTGGGGAATGTCTGCTCGCGTCTGAAAATCTATTTTAGGGGCGCAGCCGGGATGCAGGTGGAGAGCAGGCGGAATGAGGGAACGAAGATCACGATCAGCCTTCCGGGCGAAATTCTGGAACATGCAGAATGTGCGGGAGATAAAACATCTTATGATCATCCAGAGAGAAACATCGGAGCAGCGTCTGTTTAGAAAAACAATAAACAGTGGCCAGGGATTTGGAAGAAAAAAGCGAGAGGTGAAAAAATATGTATCGCATGGTAATTGCGGATGACGAGCCCATCGAATGCCGGGCGCTGGAACGCAAGATCAGAGAAGCGGCGCCGGGGATTGAGCTGCTGCCCAGTGTATATGACGGGATGGAGCTGTTAAAAAGTGTGGAAAAAAACAGGCCGGATATTGCGATTGTGGATATCAATATGCCGGGACTCAGCGGATTGGAGGCCATTGAGCTGCTGAAGATCCGGAAAATGAATCTCAAGATTATCATTAATACGGCATATATGGATTTCCCGTATGTGCAGAAGGCGCTGCAGCTGGGAGCCAGTGATTATCTGTTGAAGCCGGGGGATGTGGAGACGCTGTCGGCGGCACTGGCAAAAGTATGTGCAGAACTGGATCGGGAGAGACGGGTGCAGCAGAGCCAGGAGAAAAACCGGCGGGCGGCCATGCATCTGCAGAAAATTGCGGCGGAAAAATGGCTGTCCTCTTTGATGCAGGAAGAGTGGGATGAGGGCTGTTTTCAGCTGCTGACAGAGGAGATACCGGGACTGGCGGAGAAGGCCGTGTTTGTGATCTGGAAGGAAGTGCCGCGGGAAGAAGAAAGCAGGGCGGACTGCGGGTTTGGCTCGGATCATGCACTGGGACAGCTGATTGGCAGGCTGGAAACCGACGGCCGGTATATACTGGCATTGACAGGCAATGATATGACAGGACTCTGTATTGTCGGCAATGCCTGCCTGGAAGACGATGTTTTTCAGGAAGAGACGGTAAAAATGCTGCGTCAGATCTGTGCAGATCAGAAGGAAAAGGGGGTGGATGTCTATACAGGAGTCAGCCGGGTGAGGCATGGAGCGAAAGAATACCTCACCGGTTTTACGGAGGCCAGGCTGGCCAGACAGAGAAAAGGACGGGCGGGTGTCTGCCTGTTCAGTTATGGGGCACCAAGGGAACCGGAGAGCAGGAGAGGACTGTTTGACGCCATCGGACAGGAGCCGGGTGAAGTATCAGCAGAGGAAGTGCGTCAGAAAATCAGTCAGGCTGTGTCAGAATGTGTGCCGGCAGTCGGACAGGAGGAGATGGATGAATACCGGGTTTCCGCACTGATGGCAGTGATGAGGATGCAGCAGACAGGCGGCTGTCAGGAGACAGAAGCGGGGATGATCCGCAATGGAAAATTATGGGAGGATTTCCGGGCAGCAGGAACACTGCCGGAGCTTGAAGAATGGCTGTGCCGCGAGGCGGAAAAATGCCGGGGAAGCAGGATGGAAGAGGTGCAGCTCAATGGTTATATCACGCGTGCACTGCTGTTTATCAGGGAAAACTATCACAGAGATATCTCATTGGCGGATGCAGCGGAGGTGCTGGGGATCACTTCTTTTTATCTGAGCAGGCTGTTCAAGCAGGAGATTAATCTGACGTTTCTGGAGATCCTCACGGATGTGCGGATGCGATGCGTCATTACCATGATGGAGCAGAATCAGAAGACGATGAAGGAGATCAGCCGGTGTGCCGGCTATACCAACATGGCGTATTTTTACAAAGTATTTAAAAAAATGACCGGGTTAACGGCGGGGGAGATGAAGCAGTATCTCATGCATGAGAGATAACTGTGGGAGGCAATCCCCCATCTGATATGGCCTCCGGCAGTATTGTATTGCAGAGGTGCGCAGAAGAAATATGCCATGCAGATGCATTCTTGAATTTCACTATGGATAAATTCAGATTATAAAAATAATAAAGATAAATATCCTGTACAAACTGCAGAGCTGGATGCGGCAGAGGTGGCAGGATATTTTTTATGCTATAGGAAATTACGATTTCCTATGACAGAAGCCTCCAGCGGGATGCGCGAAGCACACTTTTGTTCTTTCACAGGAAATTGCGTCCTGTAAAATAGAAGCCTCCGGCGGGATGCGCAGTGAATCTATTGGGGAAATGTCAGCAAAGCTGACCAGAATCGCGTGCCAAGTCTCACATGCGTTCGACTTAAAAGATTGCAGAGGCGCGCAAGGTTTCAAAGTGGATATTCGCAATTAAAACAGAGAACTTACTTGCTTCGGTTAAAATAACTGAAAAAAGTGACATAAATACGAAAAAAACAGCACTATGACAATTAACAGAGAAGAATATAATGAAATTATCAATAAAAGGAGGACGTGATTATGAGGAAACATCGTAAAATCTTGACAACATTGCTGCTGGCAGCAATCCCGTTGACCCTGACAAATGTAGCCTTTGCTGCTGAGGCCGATCCTGAGTATGTGTTTAAGGTAGTTTCTGAACAGGCTCCCGAGATCCCGGAGAGTGAGGCACACATCATTCAGATGGCGCTGGATGCGTACATTGCAGCCGGTCATCCCAATTTTTCTTATGAATTTGAGGTGTGCGACCAGAATGAGCTTGCATCCCGTCTGGCGATCCTGATTGCTTCCAATGATGTGCCTGATCTTTTTAACTATGAGGACGGCACGGCCATGGATGCGATCATTGAGCTGGGCGCTGTGGTTAATGTGAGTCAGGACTTTAATAAACTGGGGATTGAGTTGACAGACGTGATGTCCGAGAGCGTAATTGACGCCAAGCATATGCTCAGCAACTATGAGGACATTTATTCCATGCCTTCCCAGCTGACCACAAACGGTCTGTTCTATAATAAAGAGATTTTCAATGATCTGGGGCTGGAAGTGCCGACCACGTGGGATGAACTGGAAGCAGTCTGTGACAAACTTCTGGATGCAGGTATACAGCCAATCGCATCAAATGGAGCGGACGGTTGGGGAATTACCCGCTGGATTATGCTGTACGCGAACCGTCTGGCAGGTGCGGAGTGTCATCAGCTGGCATCCAGAAACTTGGAAGGATGGAGTTTCAGGGATGATGTGTTCCAGCAGGCGGCAGCAAAATGCCAGGAAATGTACCAGAAAGGATATATGGGCAAAGCATATAATGCGACAAGTTCTACCGAGCAGTACGCTGCATTCTGTAATGGACAGGCTGCCATGATTTATACAGGATCATGGTTTGCGGTATCCCTGCTTGATCCGTCTACTAACCCGATCCCGCAGGAAGATATCGGATATTTCACACCGCCCGGAATCGAAGGCAGCGACATCAGTCTGGAATATGCGCTGGGGTTGGACGACCTTTCCTGCGCGAATGCAATCTGTATCGGAAAACAGAGATTTGAAGAAGGAACCAACACTGATTTCCTGCGTTTCCTGTTCGAAAATATCGGAACATTCCAGAGAGAAGTTGGCCTGTTATCCCCGTATTACAGCACAATGGAAGAGCACTATGAGCCGGTTCAGCAGATGCTGATGGATCATCTTGAGAATGACTCCAAGTATCCGACGCTCTGGTTTGAGGCAAAGATGGATGCGGCAACACAGGATATTGCACAGTATAACGCACAGTTGCTGGCAGAAGGCACCATGACTCCGGAAGAGTACTGTGAGGAGCTGGCTGCGTCTGTAGACGAATATTTCCCTGTAGAATAAAGGTTGTGACCTTTGGCAGTATTGCAGAGGTGCGCAGAAGGAATGTGTCATACAGATGCATTCTTGAATGGATATAGGATTAGGGTGTCTTAAACACCCTAATCTTAGATTATACGGATTATTACGTGCTTTGCACTCTCACAATCCGTTGTAATCGATATAGGAAATAGCGATTTCCTGTACCTGGACAAAAACGACAGACCTGGAGAAACGGAGATACATCGGAATGGAGAAGGTATTACGCAATAAAAAAGCAATTCTTGCATTTATCCTGCCCGGACTGCTGGCATACACACTTTTTGTATTTTATCCTATGTGTCAGTCCATTTATTTTACATTTTTTGAGGGGACTCCGAATGTAAAATTTGAGTTTGTGAAACTGGATAATTACAAGAGGCTTTTTACAGACAAAAATTTTATCAACAGTTTTAAGGTGACAATGCAGTATCTGCTGGTGACAGGTACCGGCTGGATTGTGCTGGGGTATGGAACAGCTCTGCTTCTGCGTTACGGGATCAGCAGCAGAAGATCCAATCTCGCAAGGACGATCGTATATCTTCCGGTGGTAATCCCCGGTGTGGCGGCCGCGGCTCTGTGGGCAAAAATTTTTGAGATTTCCCCGCAGTACGGGCTGCTGAACAGTCTGTTGAAGGCGATCGGTCTGGAGAGCCTGGTGCAGCCGTGGATCGGAACTTCCGCAACGGCCATGTGGGCGGTCTGCATTGCAGAGATGTGGAAGGGCATCGGCTATTACGCCATTATTTTCTATGCCGGGCTGCTGGATATCCCCAAAGACCTGGAGGAGGCCGCCAGCATAGACGGAGCGAGCAGATGGCAGATTGTGCGTCATATTGTATTTCCGCTGATGCGTCCGGTGCTGATCATGTGCATCGTGCTGGCGATTATGAACTCCCTGAGAGTCTACGATATGCCGCGTATCCTGACAAACGGAGGACCGGGTTATGCGACCACAACCCTGTCGATCTATATGTACAAAGTAGCATTTAAACAGTGGAAATACGGATATGGAAGTACGATTGCGGTGGTAACGCTGCTGATGACGGTAATCCTGACTTCCATTGTCAAGAGACTGGACCGCAAGGAGGGAGCAAAGTGAAGAGAAAAAAGGTGAAGCTTTCTGGGGCGGTGCTGAAAACTCTGCTGATTATCCTGCTGATTACTGATGTCTACCCGTTTATCTGGATGCTGCTCAGTTCTTTTAAGAAAAATGTGGAATTTTCCGAGTCCATGTTTGCGCTGCCAAAACAGCTGTATTTTCAAAACTATATTGAAGCATACCGCCTGGCAGACATTGCGGTGCTCTTTAAAAATACAGCGATTGTAACGTTTGTGTCTATCACGATTATCTGGTTCCTGTCGGCGACGATGGCGTTTGCCATCACAAAGATGCGCTGGCGACTGAGCGGGCCGACTCTGACCTTTGTGCAGCTGGGCATGTTTATTCCGGCGTTTGTGCTGCTGCTGCCCCAGTTCCTGCTGCTGCAGAAGCTGTCGCTGTTAAATACGCTGTGGGCACTGATCCTTGTGTTCAGCACGAATATTTCCATGTCGGTGTACCTGCTGACCGGATTTTACCGGGCGCTGCCTGATGAGATCCTGGAGGCTGCGGTCATAGACGGATGCAGTATCTACCAGACCTTCTGGAGAATCGCAGCCCCGATGTCGGTGAACGGTTATATGACGATCATTATGCTGGCGTTTGTGAATATCTGGAATGACCTTTTGATTTCCCAGACCTTTGTGTCATCTACGGGAAAGAGGATGCTGCAGGTAGGACTGGCAGCGTTCCTGGATGCAAAGGGCGCCAGAGAGTGGGGACCCACGTTTGCGGCGATCGTTATGTCCATCTTCCCGACACTGGTGATTTACCTGATTTTAAATAAAAAGATCATTGCGGGTCTGAGTGCGGGATCCCTGAAAGGATAACGCAGGAAGTACAAAACAAACCAGAATACGGGTTTTGCAAATATACAGTTTACAAAACTGTAAAAAGAAAGGACTGCGATATCGGGTGGAGGATGATTTTCACCTTGCAGAAGAAATGTTGAAATATTTACGCCTGTGAGAATGAAATAGATCTCGCAGGCATAATAAGTGATAAACTTGCACGTTTTATGGAGATATTGTATAATAAACAGGCTGTATAAATATAAAAAAAGTATAACTTGTACAATCAGGTGAGGAAGTGACTCCCACCTCTGCAATACTATCGGGGCATTCTTGAATGTAAAGGAGACCAGAGCTATGAGAAAGAGACTTTTTTCAAGACGGAAGGGGATACAGTTCCGTTTTCTGAGAGTCTGTCTTCTGATCAGCATGGTCTCTCTTTTGCTGCTCGCGGCTGTGTTTCTGTTCAGTTCTTACCGGATGACAGTGCTGCGGACGTCTGAGGAAGTAGCGGTTAATCTGGAGATGGCCAGCAATCTGCTGGATATTCAGGCGCTGGAGATTGAGACGCTGGCGAGAAATATTCTGAACAATTCTGTAATTTACCGGAGTCTGGAGGAGAAAAATAAAGGGAATGTTCAGGGGTATCCGGATGCGGCTGCGGCCAAGCGGATCACCGGAGAACTGAAGCGGCTGTGTCTGAACAGCCGGGATATTGCCTCGATCTATCTGTTTAACTGGGACGGTTTTGAATACTGCTACAGGCGCAGCACGCAGTCTACGACGCTGGCGTTCGATCTGCAGGATCATCTGAATGATAAATGGTATCAGAAAACGGAGGATGCCAGAGGTTATGAACAGTATTTTCTTACCGATGTGATACAGCAGGAGCAGGAGGACAGCGGAGTTTATTCTGTATCAATCACAAAACTGCTGCTGGATCTGACCACGAATGAGCCGGTGGGCCTGCTGGTCATCAACGTGAATACAGACCATTTCCGAAATGCCTTCCCGCGAACGACAGAGAATGAAGTGGGCTATGCGATTGCCGATGCGGAAATGAAGGCAGTAGGATATGTATCCGCGTCAGCGGAAATGTCAGAGCAGATGAAAAGAATTATTTTTAACAGGATTGAGGGGAAAGACGGGAAGGATTCGCAGTATATTGTCACATCCAGGATGAACCAGAGGACCGGCTGGCAGCTGTTCCATGTGGTTAAAAAGGCGCATTATCTGGAGAGCCTGCAGCTGGTGTTGAGTGCAATGCTGATCGGGTTGATTTCTCTGTACGGACTCTCCTGCCTGCTCTCTTTTATTGCATCCAGAAAAATTACCCGCCCGCTGCATCAGTTAAGCGGGGCGATCCAGGAAGTCCATGATACGGGATATCCGCCTGAGGGACTGACATTTGAACAGGACGATGAGGTAGGGAGTATCGGGTATCAGTTCCTGTCGCTGTTTAAGCAGAATGAAGCGCTGACAGAGAAGGTGACGGCGATCTCCGTGCTTCAGAAAGAGGCGGAGATGCGGGCGCTGCAGGCGCAGATCAATCCGCATTTCCTGTACAATTCACTGTCAACGATTTACTGGCTCTCAAAGAGCGGGCGCAGCGAAGATGCGGCGCAGATGTCTATCACGCTGTCCGAACTTTTTAAAGCGATGGTAAATCGCAGCGATGATGACCTGATTACGGTGGAGGATGAGCTGCATTACATTGAACGCTATCTTTACATCCAGAATGTACGCTATAACGGGCGGATCCGGATTGACTGGCAGGTGGATGCCAGCTTTTTCGGGGAAAAAATACTGAAGTTGATTTTGCAGCCGATTGTGGAGAATGCGGTTTATCATGGCCTGGAGCCGAAGATGGGCGACTGGATACTGCGCATTTCGGGTGTCCGGGATGGTGAAGTTATGATTTTTACAGTTGAAGATAACGGAGTCGGAATGAATGTGGAGGAGGCGACAAGACAGGGATATGCACTGAGAAATGTGATGCGCAGGATTCAGCTGAAGTACGGAGATTCCTGCGGATGTCAGATAGAAAGCCGGATCGGGGAAGGAACCGTTGTCACGGTCAGGATCCGGACGGGGGAGGGAGACAGATGAGGAAAGTTTTTTTGGTGGATGATGAGCCTCTCATTACGGATATGATTACCACTCTGGTAGACTGGAACAGCTACGGGATGTGTATCTGCGGGACGGCGAATGACGGGATTACGGCGCAGAGGGAGCTTCTGAAGAAAAAGCCGGATCTGGTGATTACTGATATCCGGATGCCGGGGCAGAACGGCCTGGAACTGATTGCGTCTGTGCAGAAGGAACTGACAGACACGCTGTTTGTTATTATCAGCGGATACAATGATTTTGCGTATATCCGGGCAGCCCTGCGGCTGAATGTGATCGATTATCTGGACAAACCTGTCACAATAGAAAAAATTGAGTCGCTGCTGACGGAGGCGCAGGAAATATTCAGGAAAAAGATGGATCCGGAACAGATGTCAGATTGCGGCAGACTGGAACATCAGTTAGAGAAAATCCTGACAGAAAATCCGGGGAGCATCCTGGAATTGCCTGAGATGCTGCGGGGAAAGCAGACGATCCATGCAGCTGCATTTTCCGGAGAGACTCTGTTTCTGAAAGAGACGCTGCCCGGAGTGCTGTGTGAACTGTTTGCGAAAATGGGGATCACTGCTGCAGTGCTGGAGACAGATGCGGGAAGCGTGTCTGTGGGATGGTCCGAAAAGAGCTACAGTGAAAAAGAAGTGTGTCAGGCACTGAAAGAAGAGCTGGCAGGTTATCTGGCAGAAGGGCGGATCAGCGCGGTGGGTGTCAGCAGCTGCTATGAGACATTCTGTGCGCTGCGGACGGCTTTCCTTGAGGCGGTCTGCGCCAGAGATTATGCGGAGTTCTTCGGCGACGAGGTGATACAGATCGGCGATGTGCCGGTCAGATCGGGCGAAAACCGCATCAACATGGTTTTTAAAGATCATATCGGACTGCTGCTGCAGACGGGGGAATGGGAGAAAGCAGAGGCGGCAGTGGCCGGGATTTTTCAGCAGATGGAGGCATTGCGGCCGAATCCGGATCTGGTGAGACATATCTGTCTGGAAATCATTTATCTGAGCATTTCCGTCTGTTCGGAGAGCGGCCAGGAATATATGCAGGATGATCATCCGCTGCTGCCGCATGTGGCGGTGGCGTCTCTGACGAAAGGGTCGGATGTAAAAGCATGGACGCAGGAGACATTTCACAAAATTGTGAGCTGTATGCGGGAGCGCAGAGAGCAGGCCGGTCATAAGGATATCGCAAGGGCGAAGCGGTATATTGACGAACATTATGATGAGGCGATTACGCTGCAGATGCTGGCGGATATGTGCTATATGAATCCCAACTATTTCAGCGTGATTTTCAGAGACAATGTGGGGATGAATTATGTGAAATATCTGAACATGGTGCGAATGGA
Organism: uncultured Lachnospiraceae bacterium; assembly: GCA_934371475.1. Classification (GTDB taxonomy): domain Bacteria; phylum Bacillota; class Clostridia; order Lachnospirales; family Lachnospiraceae; genus Merdiplasma. The sequence continues at coordinate 26,248 of CAKRNX010000002.1, read as the reverse complement.
ACACGCCAAGGAGATGGTGCGCAGCGGGTACAAGATTAAAGTGGTCAGCGAAAAGTGCGGATTCCAGAATACCCGCTATTTCAGCGAAAAATTTAAAACCTACACAGGCGTTACGCCGGAGCAGTACCGCCTGGGAGGAGGGGGAAAGGGCTCTGTCAGCAGAGCCGCCATCCCTCAAGTGTAAGGATGCAGCGCATCCCGGAAGAGAAGAGAGAAAGTTCTGTGTGGTCAGGATCCGGGTAAATATTGTTGGTGGCGCAGATGCTGCCGTTATCTGCAAACAGCTCGACGCCGATGGAATCGGTAAAAATGCGGATACAGGGATCGTCCGTTGCCGCCCGTGCAAAATACTGGATATCGTCATAGATCCCGTCAGAGTATCTGCGGTCCAGATAGATCGCATTTTTGTCAGTATCCCATCCAATTTCAGTATAATGTTCATTTCCGCCGCGGATTCTGACTCCGCATCTGCCGCGGGAATCGGTGTCTGCACAGATCGAAAGGCGCAGTTCAGAGGCTTTATGACCGAGGAACGGCACTTTCTGGATCTGATGATCCAGGATATAGCGGCAGATATCGGAAGGTTCCTGACGCAGCAGAGCAGTTTCGGCTGCGGGAGATACGGTCAGCTGTCCGGTGCTGTCTACATGGAGCTCGCGCGGAATGGACATATGGCCGCACCAGCCATGAGCCGCTGTGGAGCCAAACGTGGTGAACGTATCGCGGCCGTCGTGAGCCCACATGTTGCACCAGCCGATCATGATGCGCCGTCCGTCCGGTGACAGCAGCGTCTGCGGTGCATAAAATTCTTTTCCAAAATCAATTTTTCCCCAGGAAATTTTCTCAAACGTTCCGGTTTCATAATCCATATGTCCGACTTGCCAGCAGGTGTCCACATGATGCATTCCAATCGGTGAAAAAATAAGCACATCATAACCGTCCAGTTCAAAGAAATCGGGACATTCCCACATTTTCCCAAAAGAGCCGTCGCTTTCAGCAGCTACTCCGATATAGGTCCAGTCTGTCAGGTTCGGGGAAGTGTAAAGAAGCACTTTTCCTTTTCCGTCGCGGCAGGAGCCCATCATCATGTACCATGTCCCATCGTGTTTCCAGATTTTGGGATCTCTGAAATCCCGGGAGCCATCTTTTGGCGGAGCTGCAATCACAGGATTTCCCTCATATTTTTCAAAGTGAATGCCGTCTGTGCTGAAAGCCAGACAGATTGTCTGCACGAGTTTTCCGTCTTCATCATAGGAAGAACCGCAGTAGGCGATAACGAGACGGTCACCGTCCACCACGGCGCTTCCGGTAAAAATACCAAAATTTTTTCCGGCTTCGTCTCTGTTATACAGTTCCCAGGGATCGCTGGGGCCGAGCGCAATCGGAAGCTGCTCCCAGTGAGCCAGGTCGGCGCTCCTTACATGGCCGAAAAACATTCCGCGCGGGGAAATATGGTACGGATCATACTGATAAAAAAGATGATAATATCCTTTGAACCATACCATGGCGCAGGGATCATTCATCCAGTTAAGAGGCGGCATCACATGATAAACCTGTCTGAGAGGATGTGATGCAATCTTCGGAGCCAGAAGCTTTTCAACTGCCATGGCGCTGTTTAAAATGTACTGATGGCGAAGAGCTATTTCTTTTTCTCGATTCATGGAGTCCCTCCTTTAGTCAAGCGAATATTCGCAATTCGATTTGCTGTTTGCTTATGATAGAATAACTGCTGTACTGTTTATCAGAAGGTGACGGTACGTCTCCTGATACAGGTAAGTCCGCATCCATTGCATATTACTTTTTACTGTTTTTGCAATGAAGGCAGGGAACTTACCTGAAATCGGTTAAACAATTACAAATATTTCTTTTAGAGCATGATTTGTGTTCCGGGAAAGATACTTCTACAGCAGGAGGTTCTCTCCCGGACGATAAAACGGAGGTATGCATTTGAGGTTCTTTTGACTGCGAAAATATAAGAAACATACCTTGTTTTAATTGCATTTTACATGAACAAAAAATATCTGAAAAGTGTAAAAAAAATCAGATTAGTCAGCTTTCTTCATAGTTCTGTTCATAATTCGCAGCAGAATTTGAGTTGGTGAAATAAGATTTGGATTGATATTTGTGAAGAATAAGGTTCTATTTTAGAAAGATGTGTTCATAGACTGTGAGTAGTTGATAGCTGGAAAAGGACAGAAAAATGGAGCAGCGTCTGCATAAAATTTTAAAGACCGGCATGGTGGTACTGATTCTGATACTGGCATATTTTCTGCCCGGGCTGTGCCTGGAACGGATGGAGCATTCCGGATCAGAGAGAGCTGTTCCGGCAAATGAGTCCGTCGAAGAGAAAGTATGGCACACGGAGATGACGGGAGAAAACTTCGCAGATGACGGGCAGAGAATTGGGCAAAGGCAGGAGATGGAAGGAGCAGCGTCCGCACCGGATGAGAGTGCCGGTGAAGAACTGTCAGGCGGCATGGCAGAAGAGACGGACAAAGCAGCTGGTATGACCACCGGTGAAAATCAGGAGAATAATGCGGCAGAAGAAAAAACGGAACAGGTGGGCGCAGGCCGGACGATTGTGCTGGATGCGGGACACGGAGGAAGCGACCCCGGAATGGTGGGTGTCGGAGGCGTGGAAGAGAAGGAAATTAATCTGAAAATAGCGGAGAAACTGCGGCGGCAGCTGGAAGAACGGGGATTTCATGTGGTTATGACAAGAGAAGACGAGAATGGCCTGTATGATGAAACCGTTTCCAATAAAAAGGCACAGGATATGCAAAGACGATGCGGGGTGATTGCGCAGGCGGCCCCGGTTCTGACAGTGAGTATTCATCAGAACAGCTACACAAACTCGGCGGTGTGCGGACCCCAGGTATTTTATTTTGAATATTCGGACAAAGGCAAAGTGCTGGCAGCCTGCATTCAGGAGCAGCTGAACGAACGTCTGGAAATCGTCAGACCCAGACAGATCAAGGCAAACACCAATTATTACATTCTGAAGCGTTCAGACAGTGTGACGGTACTGGCAGAGTGTGCGTTTCTTTCCAATCCGGAGGAGGCGGCAAAAATTCAGACCGCAGAATATCAGGAAAAAGTGGCGCAGGCGATCTGTGCAGGCATCCTGGAGTACCTGGAGAACGTTTGAAGAACCATTTCCGCAGGTTGGAACTTATAGCTTATGAAAAGCATTTTTCAAACGGGATCTTGGGGAAGGCATCGGACTGTCGTTGACGCTCCTGTGGCAGGATGTTATAATGACAGTGACTTTTGGCTGATGTAAAAGTTATTTTTTATGTCTAAGGAGGATAAGACGAATGAAGAAACTTGTAGTAACAGACAAGAAGAGCTGTATGGCATGTCTGGCCTGCGTAGAAGCCTGTTCCATGGCATTCTATAAAGAATTTGATCCGGCAAAATCCTGTATTCAGATCGTGGAGGGCAAGGACGGAAATCCCAAGACAAATGTCTGCATCCAGTGCGGAAAATGTGCAAGAACCTGTCCGCAGGGCGCAATCAAACAGAACGCAAAGGGTGTTTACATGATCGACAAGAAGCTTTGCAACGGCTGCGGCGAGTGTGTGAAAGTCTGTCCCATGCAGGTAATGGTAAAAGCTGAGACCTCTCCGGTGACCAGCAAGTGCATTGCCTGCGGTATCTGTGCAAAAGCATGTCCTATGGGTATTCTGGAAGTGCAGGAGAAATAATTCAGGGTAAGCTGGGAAAAGGTTTCATTATTTAACGGTAGTGACGGGAGATGTCGAGAGGCGTCTCCCGTATTTTGTGCTGTCAAAGCAGTGGTTTGTGGGTTCCGCATCTCTGCAATACTGTACGAAGCACATTTTTCTTCTGGTAGATGGTTCAGTTGACATGACAAAACTTAAATGTTATAATGTCATAACATAATGAAAGCGAAAGCTGATTGGAGGGTATACTATGGAGATGAAAGGAATTTTTCTGGGACTGCAGCACATCGGGGTCCCCACAAGGGATGTAAAGAAAACAGTGGAGTTTTACAGTCAGTTCGGATTTGAGACTGACTGGGCGGATGCGAGCGGCTCTCCGACGTTTTTAAAGTGCGGAACCTGTGTGATTGAGACTTATCACATGGATGAGGTCGCACAGTGTAATGGCGGCGTGGATCATATCGCGATTGATGTATCAGATATCGAGAAAGCGCTGGAGTATGCCCGCTCTCTGGGATATGAGCCGCTGGAGGGGAAAATCTGCGATCTTTCGGTTTATGCCAACGGCGTGAGATATTTTACCATTCTCGGCCCGAATCACGAGAAGGTAGAGTTCAATCAGAAGCTGTAAAAGATATCAATTTAAGAATGCCCCGGTCTTTGCGAGGTGCGTGTCATGCATCTGATAGGGTTTCCGGCCAGATTGAGTAGGTACGCAGGAGAGGATGGGAAAATGCCGGTTATTTAATTTTTTCTGTTTGGGCATATTTCCGGAAGAAAACGGCAGCACATCCGAGGAGACACAGGCAGGCATCGCATACAGCAAAGATGATGTCAAAAGCTCCGGCGGCGGAACCGGACGGGGAACACAGCCAGCATATATCTGAAACAAAAGAAGCTGCGGACAGAAGGGCGCAGATGCAGGCAGACGGCAGATAACGGAATGTGAGTTTATCTGCCGTTTCGCGTGTCAGCGGTTCTTTGGCAAACGCGGACTGGAACAGGCACCAGAGCAGAAAGCCAAGCGGAAATGCACAGCACAGATGAAGGATCAGGCTGGAAGTAACGGAAGAGAGCTGGTTTACGGTGCTGATGGGCAGCAGATAAACCACACAGCCCAGGAGTCCGGCACCGAACAGCCGTCTGGCAGCAGGACGGCGCACATCTTCAGGGAGACAGAAACGGTATTCTGTCCCGATATAATCAGCTACCTTGCGCGGGCGGCCGTCGGGTCCGATCATAGTGCGCATTTTGTAATCACGGGAATATTTTCTTCTTAGCATAAAGGACCTCAGATTTTGATAAAGATATAATTGTAAAAAAGGTGTCATACAGGGAACAAAAATCCTGCATGACGCCTTTTTAGAAACTGTAGTGCAGATGCAGAGGTGCATAGTAGAAATATGTCATGCAAATGCATTCCTGAATTGTGCAACCTGAATCAGAGTTTCAGTTTGGCGAACAGAGATCCCAGTGTAGTGGTGGCTGCTTCTGCTTCCGGCAGCTCAAAGGTTTCTTCCTTAATCTCAGTTGCGGCCACTTCTTCCAGAGCTTTCATGCTCAGGCTCAGCTTGCCGTCTTTTACATCGATGACTTTTACTTTTACTTTCTGGCCTTCTTTGAGGACAACAGAAGGATGTTTGATGCGCTGCTGTGAGATCTGGGATACATGAACCAGACCGGACAGTCCGTTGCCCAGGTTGATAAATGCGCCGTAAGGTTTGATCGTCTCTACGGTGCCTTCGGTTACAAGTCCGACTGCCACGTTGGAGACTTTCTTTGCACGCTCTTCTTCAGCGGCTTCGCGCAGGATCTCGCGTGCGGACATGACAAGACGCTGTTCTTCCTCATCGGCGGTGATGACTCTTACTTCAATGGAGCGATTGAGCCAGTTCGGCAGATCATCTTCTTCCACATAGTCCAGAGCCAGTTTGGAAGCAGGAATAAATCCACGGATGCCTTCAAGGTAAGCGATTGCGCCGCCTTTTGTCACACCGGAAATTTTAACAGTGACATTCTGCTGACTCTCCTGCAGTTCTTTTAAGCGATCCCAGGCCAGCACGGCAGCCGCTTCTTTCATGGAGAGCAGGATATGTCCGGCTCCGTCATCTCTGCGGATCACAGTGGCAGAGAGTGTCTGGCCGAGCTGAATGTGATCCTTGATGGAGAAAGAGGGATCGTCGCTGGCGTCCTCAAGGCGGATCAGCCCATCGGTGTAATATCCGAAATCCAGGGTGATATCGGACTCTGAAATACCGATGACAGTTCCGGTCAGAATGTCCCCCTCATTGATGCGCTTGAAGGAAGCTTCCAGCTCCTCGGCGTAGTCTGCCATGGTTTCTTCATGGGTCTCTTCTGCCACAGGAGCAGCGGTTTCCTCAACTGGTTCCATTGTCTTTGTTTCTTCCATAATCTTATCCTCCGTTATCTGTATTTCCTGCCATCAGTATACCATAGAAATCTGTGAAATGGAAAAAATTTCGCGGTACAAAAAAAGATTCCCAACGGGGGCATGAAGTGTTATAATAGACAAAACATGACGGATAAACAGAAAGGAAGTTGGGCAAGATGGAGACAATCATGGTGGATATGACCCGGGGAGCGGATAAGGCCGGGATGGCCAGAGCCGGTGAGATCCTTAAGGGAGGCGGACTTGTGGCATTTCCTACCGAGACAGTATACGGGCTGGGAGCGAATGCTCTGGATGAGGAGGCTTCCGCCAAGATTTATGCAGCCAAAGGAAGACCGTCAGATAATCCGCTGATCGTGCATATTGCAGAGTTTTCCGCGCTGAACCGGATCGTGAAGGAGATCCCGAACGAGGCAAGGAAACTGGCGGAGGCATTCTGGCCGGGTCCGCTGACCATGATTTTCAATAAGACAGATCTGGTACCTTATGGGACAACCGGAGGGCTGGATACCGTAGCAGTCCGGATGCCCAATCATCCGCTTGCCCTGGAGATGATCCGTGCAGGAGGCGGTTATATTGCGGCTCCCAGTGCCAACACTTCCGGACGTCCCAGTCCCACCAGGGCAGAGCATGTGGCAGACGATTTAAATGGCAGGATTGATATGATTATTGACGGAGGACCGGTAGGGATCGGCCTGGAGTCCACGATTGTGGATCTGACAGATCGAGAGCCGGTGATCCTGCGTCCGGGATATATTAATCAGGAGATGCTGAGGAACGTGCTGAACCGGCCGGTGGAGCTGGATCAGGCACTGATCAAGGATGATCCCAATCTGCGCCCCAAAGCGCCCGGGATGAAGTACCGTCATTATGCGCCCAAGGCCAGCCTTACCATTGTGGAGGGAAAGACTGATGCGGTGGTAGCAAAGATTAATGAGCTGGCAGCACAGGAAAAACAGGCAGGCGGCTGCGCGGGCATTATTGCCACAGATGAGACGGCCACATCTTATCCTCTGGGTATTGTGAAGTCTGCGGGCACCCGGTCGGAGGACATTACGATTGCCATGCATCTGTACAGTATTCTGCGGGAGTTCGATGAACTGGGCGTGACCCGGATCTATTCGGAGGCTTTTGAGACACCGCAGATGGGGCAGGCGATCATGAACCGCCTGATCAAGGCGGCGGGTCATCAGGTGATTTATGTGTAACGGCGCAAGAAGGAGGAGCAGGGTACTTGAAGAAATATGACAAGCTTATATTCGTCAGCGGAAGCGACACTTCTACAAGCCCCATGGCAGAGGCGATACTGCAGAGCCGGTATCTGCTGGAGGATATCATCATCGAATCCAAAGGGCTGGTAGTGCTTTTTCCTGAGCCGATCAATCCCAAGGCAGAGGCGGTGCTGGTCAGCAACGGGCTGAGTATGAAAGAACATACCAGTGAACCACTGGGAAAGGAAGATTTCAATGAGCGGACTCTGATCCTGACCATGGACTCGACGCAGAAGGAGAAAATCCTGACGGATTATGAAAATGTGAAAAATGTATATACCCTAGCGGGGTACATTAAAATAAATGATGAAGTGAGGGATCCCTATGGAGGAGCCCTGTCAGATTACGGACAGTGTTTTGAACATCTGCGTGATCTGATTACCAGGTTGGTGGTTGTCCTGAATGAGGAAGAGCTGCTGGCAGACAAATAAGGAGGAAAAACAAATGTCAAAAGTAACCGTACTTGATCATCCGCTGATTCAGCACAAGGTGGGAGTGATCCGCAGAAAGGAAGTAGGTTCCAAAGATTTCCGGGCCATCATCAGTGAGATTGCAATGCTGATGTGCTACGAGGCTACAAGAGATCTGAAACTGGTGGATGTAGATATCGAGACCCCTATCTGCAGCACAACAGTAAAGGAGCTGAGCGGAAAGAAACTGGCGGTTGTTCCGATCCTGCGTGCCGGTCTGGGAATGGTAGATGGTATGTTGGCTATGATACCGGCTGCAAAAGTAGGACATATCGGTCTGTACCGTGATCCGGAGACTTTAAAACCCGTAGAATATTATTGTAAGCTGCCGGCTGACTGTGATGACAGAGAAGTGTTTGTGGTAGATCCGATGCTGGCGACCGGCGGATCTTCTGTCGCTGCAATTCAGATGCTGAAGGATAAAGGCTGCAAGCACATCCGCTTCATGTGCATCATCGCTGCTCCGGAGGGCGTAAAGCATATGCAGGAGATGCATCCGGATGTGGACATCTACATCGCAGCTCTGGATGAGAAGCTCAATGATCACGGTTACATTGTTCCGGGCCTGGGCGATGCCGGAGACCGTATTTTCGGTACAAAATAGTCAGGAGGCAAAGATGAGCGGAAAACGGGAAGATTATATTTCCTGGGATGAGTATTTTATGGGCGTGGCCAAGCTGTCCGGTATGCGTTCCAAGGATCCCAACACCCAGGTAGGCGCATGTATCGTAAGCGAGGACAACAAAATTCTGTCCATGGGATACAACGGTTTTCCTATGGGATGCTCAGACGATGAATTTCCCTGGGACAGAGAGGGCAGTGAGCTGGAGACGAAGTACCTGTATACAGTACACAGCGAGCTGAATGCGATTCTCAATTACCGGGGAGGCAGCCTGGAAGGGGCCAAGATCTATGTGTCCCTGTTCCCCTGCAATGAATGCGCCAAGGCGATTATTCAGTCAGGGATCAAGACGATTATCTATGCACAGGACAAATATCAGTCCACACCGTCCGTGATCGCATCCAAGCGGATGCTGGATCGTGCCGGAGTGCGGTATTACTGTTATCAGCATACGGGGCGCAGGATAGAGATAGAAGTATAGGAATAAAAGTATAGAAACAGAAAGACAGAAATAAAAATATAGAAACACAAAATCGGGAGACAGATAAGTGCCGGAGCGAACAAAAAATGTTCGTCTGCGTGCTTGATCTGCTCCCGGTTTTGCGTGAGGTGTACTGTTTATATCAGAGGTGAGATGACTCCCGCTTCGCAGCAAGAATGCGTTGGCATTCTTGAAAGTTTGTCCGTGCTTTTTATGAATGATGGGAATGATATCTGTGCAGCAGCCGTTCCCGCAGGCCTGGACGTTTGGTGTCATCTTCATTATTCGGGGATTGTTCGTTGTGCAGATATTCATCGGAATGAAATGTCTCGTGAAAGGCAGGTTCATCCATAGAAATATAGCTGTCCTGACAAACAAAAATTTCGTGTATACTGCCAAGTCGGCCGCTCATATGCTCACGCCCGGCGATGGTGATGGAAGCGTCTGCCATCATCAGCAGGATGGAGGCCGCTGCCAGCGCGTAGCGGAATGTAGGCGGACAGAAATGAGCCACGTACAGCAGCAGAGGCTGGGAAAGAAAGCGGACAATACAGCAGGAGATGCCAAAGAGCAGCGCTCCGTAGAGACAGATCCGTCCGTGAAGTTGAAACGGCAGATCGCTGTAGTCCCACCATCTGGCATGAAAGCGTTTTTCCATAGCCCAGGCAGTCAGATATTCCACAGCGCAGCTTAAACACATGGAAATCAGGAAGTACAGCAGTGGATGTTCAATCGATCCCAGCAGCAGGTAGCTGCCAAGAGCGCCTGCGCCGTAAATCGGACAGACAGGCCCCATGAAAAAGCCGCGGTTGATGCAGCAGCCCTCATTGTACAGGGAGCAGACGGTGGATTCAAAGAACCATCCGCAGAAGCTGTAGATAAAAAAGCTCAGAATAATAAGATCAGGCGTCATGATCATCCCTCCTTGAACGGGAAAAAAGTCCGGTGATACCATCCCAGGTTTCTTTTCCCGCGCAGATTTTGTCTGCCATGCAGACGATCCAGGCTTCAGGGCTTTTGGGCGGAATGATATTCAGCGGAAACATATGATGAATGATGATATCCTTTTCCAGAGGGGTGATATGGTAATCTCGCAGGGCGTTCCGGGCTGCCGTGGAGGCATGGGAAAAACCGTGGAGACGGTGGCCGTTGGATGGAATATGCCAGTCATAGAGAAAATAATCGTGGAGCAACGCGCCCCGGATCATAGCTGGATAATCAACGGGAATATGAAAACGTTCTGCCAGATGGCAGCTGCACGCGGCCACGGCCAGACAGTGTTCATAGACAGAAACGGTACCGTGCTGTATATATTGTTTTGTCAGAGCCAGCTGCCCGGTCTCTTCCAGGATGCGAACCTGTTCGGCAATCTGTGTTTCGTAGGGAACCATACATTTCAACTCCTCATAAGTTTCGGTTCCTATTATAACAGAGATTCAGGAGCAGACAAGCCCCAAATAGCGGGAATAATCGTCCGCCAGATTTTGGGTGTACTGCCGGGAAGGAAAAATAGTTGTTCCCAGCTGACGCACCGGCATGATGCCCATGAGGGAGTTGGTGACAAAGCATTCCTCAAAATCAGAGATTTCATCCGGACGAATCACGGTCTCGCATACGTCGTATTCCGACAGGAGATATTCCCGCATGATGCCGGGAAGGAGGCCGCAGGAGAGCTGCGGGGTAAAAAGCATTCCTTTGCGGACAAAAAATATGTTGCTGACACATCCTTCGCACAGCTCGCCGCGGGTATTGAGAAAGATCCGTTCATCCATGCCTGCCGCCGCAGCGCTGCGTTTTTCCAGGAGACAGTCCCCGTAGTTCATGGTCTTGTGATACACCAGAGGAGAAGTCTCGTTGCGCCGTACCTGACTGAAATCCATGACAAATCCGCGCTGATAACGTTCCGGTGTGTAAGGGTTAGGGCGCAGGCGGAGCAGGAGATTTTCTTTTGAGAGCATCAGTTTGAGTGCGCCGTGGTGGATGGAGGGATCGTCACTGCGATTTTGCAGCCAGTCTGCCAGAGCGTCGGCTGTGATGCCTCTTTCCTGACAGGAGCCGAGCCCTAAAAATCCGGCGGCGCGGTTCAGTCTTTTTAAATGCTGTTTCAGAAAAACGGGAGCGCTGTTTTCGATTGCGATTGTTTCAAAAGCTCCCAGTCCGAACTGAAAACAGTCATCCAGTTTTAATTCTGTGTGATCCATATTTAAATAGTTCCTTCATAAATAATTCTATATGCTTCATATATAATAGTTCCTTAATAAATGAGTTTCAAGAATGCCCCGGCATTCTTCTGCGCACCTCTGCATCTGATGTAAAATTACCGTGTCAAAAGGGATTATTGCAGCGCATCCAGGATAGCTCTGGCTTTCTGCAGGGTTTCTTCATATTCGAAAGCAAGGTCTGATTCGGCTGTAATGCCGCCGCCCACGCCGAGATGGTAGACCCCGTCTTTGTGGATGGCGGTGCGGATAACAATGTTAAAATCGCAGTCTCCGCTCAGGGAAAGGTAGCCGATAGAACCTGTATAGAGACCGCGTTTTCCATGCTCCAGCTCGTCAATGATTTCCATGGCGCGGTATTTGGGCGCACCGGTGATGGAGCCGCCCGGGAAAGTGGCTTCCAGCAGATCCACGACATTACAGTCCGGCAGCAATTTGCCTTCGATATCTGAAACAAGATGAAAAACAGTGGCATATGTCTCCACAGTAAAAAGTTCTGTCACTTTTACACTGCCGGGGATGCAGACCCGGTTCAGATCGTTGCGTTCCAGATCGACGATCATGAGCAGTTCGCTCTTGTCTTTTTCGGACTGTTCCAGCTCCTGACGCATCATCAGATCTTCTTCGGGAGTCTTTCCGCGTTTGCGGGTTCCTTTGATGGGACGGGTTCGGACGCAGCCGCCATGCATCTTCAGGAACCGCTCCGGAGAAGCGCAGATGATCTGAAAATCACCATAGTCCAGATATCCGCCGAACGGAGAAGGGTTGTTCTTCCGCAGATCACAGAAGACATCGTACGGATTTTTGGCGCTCTGGATGACCAGCTGCTGTGTCATATTTGCAATATAGATATCTCCCTCCACAATATAGCGAATCATACGGTCTATCGTCCGTTTGTATGCTTCTCTTTCAAAGTTGGGGCGAACCTGGATCGGGAATGGCATTCTGCCCGGAGCCGGTTCTGTGATCAAAACAGATCGAAAAGAATCGATGGATCGGATGGTGTCACTGATCTGTGTCTCGGCATCGCAGGTAACGCCATTGGCAATCAGATATACTTTTTGAGACAGACAGTCTTCGATGATCAGAAAATCGTAAAATGTCAGGATCGCATCCGGGATCGATACTGTCTCCGGCTGGGAAGAGGGAACCCCCTGCAGCTTGCGGCCGTAGTCGTACGTAAAATATCCGATGGCTCCGGAGACCATGGGAAGCTCTGTCTCATTGGGTTCCCGGTTGCTGTCGAGAAAATTCCGCAGATAATCTTCAAAGGAACAGTCAGTGACAGTTATTCCGTTGGCAGTGAAACGGTCCGCTTCCTTTATCAGTTTCAGATAGGGGAGGCGGCCGATGATGGAAAAACGTCCGAGGTCATTGACCAGGGAGGAATCCAGGAAAACGCAGTTTGGTTCATCACGGAAACAGTCAAAAAGCCTGGCTGCGGGGATGTAGTCGTCTAATTCGTGGATGATGCGGTGATGGCGGGGCAGGTTACTGGTATTGTGGGATAAATGATTATGAGGCATGGGAGAGCTCCTTTTCAGCAATTTTACAGAAATTTTCCAGCAGTTCATAGCCGTATTCGGTGAGGACAGCCTCGGGATGGAACTGGACACCGTACAGCGGCAGGACACGATGGGAGATCGCCATGACTGCGCCATCCCAGGATACCGCGTCTACGCGGTAATCCACGGGAAGTGTTTCACGACGGATGGTCAGGGAGTGATAACGGGTGACTTTAAAGTGTTCGGGCAGACCATCAAAAAGTCCGGTCTGGCTGTTGATAATCTCCGTTACTTTTCCGTGCATGGGACGTTCTCCTTTTTCTACTGCAGCTCCGGCGCAGTGCCCGAGTACCTGATGCCCCAGACATACGCCGAGGATTGGGATCCGTGATCCGAATGTCTGCACAATATCAATGCAGAGGGAAGCATCGGCGGGGCGTTTCGGACCGGGAGAGAGAACGATGGCCTGCGGATGAAGCCGTTCAATATCGGCAAGTGTGATCTGATCACACCGTCTGACGAGGATGTCCCGTCCCAGTTCCCGGAAATAGGCATACAGGTTATAAACATAAGAATCGAAATTGTCAATCATAAGATACATAGTGGTTCCTCCGTGAAATAAAAAAAGGGATAACGACAGCATGTATTTCATGCACAGTCGTTATCCCTCTCGGTCCGTAATCTGTAATAAAGTGAGTTTATATTACCATAAAAGCACAGGCAGGTCAAGCATGCCCCGGGCAGGAATCGGGAGAAAAATGCCATGCAGATGCATGATACGCATCTCGCAGCAAGAATACGGAGCCTCCCTGAACGGATGAGAGAGGACACGGCCGCTGCATCTGGTAAAAAAGAAATCGGTATGAGCGGGAAATTATAAGGTTCACAAAACAGAGCTGATACGGTACAATAAGACAGAGAGTTAAGAATGAAGAATAAAAAGGAATAAGAGCGATTATGAAGCGAAATGTAGATATAGCAGAAATTTCAGACGGAAGGCTGTATGATTCCGGAGATATGGTGAAGGCAGATACCGGCGGATGCCGGGGATGTTCAGCCTGCTGTCACGGGATGGGCAGTTCGGTGATTCTTGATCCGATGGATATTTGGAGAATGGAAGGAGCGCTGGGCATTTCTTTTGAGGAGCTGCTGCAGGATAAGCTGGAACTGAATGTGGTGGATGGGATCATCCTTCCCAACCTGAAGATGGCAGGTACAGCAGAGGTATGTGCGTTTCTGGATGCGGAGGGGAGATGCAGCATTCACCGGGCAAGACCGGGGGTCTGTCGTCTGTTCCCGCTGGGACGTTACTATGAAGGGCGCACGTTCCGGTATTTTCTTCAGGTACATGAGTGCAGACAGGAGAACCGCAGCAAGATAAAAGTGAAAAAGTGGCTTGATACGCCTGGACTGGCTGCCTATGAACAGTATATCTGTCAGTGGCACTATTTTCTGGAAGATGTGGCACAGATCCTGGACCGGGATGAAAATGACACGCTGCGCAAACAGGTGAATCTTTATCTGCTGAAGCTGTTTTTCATGCAGCTATGGGATGTGCAGACAGATTTTTATCCGCAGTTTGAAGCGCGGCTGTCCCAGGCAAAGCAGTACATTGGGCTGGGAGGCTGAGAAGAGGTCGGGAATGGATTATTCAGAACTTATGATTTTTATTATGGAAATTATCGGGACGATTGCTTTTGCTTCTTCCGGTGCCATGCTGGCGGTGCAGAAGGAGATGGATCTGTTCGGAGTCTGTGTGCTGGGCGTGACAACGGCGGTGGGAGGCGGCCTGATCCGGGATCTGATCCTGGGAATTATTCCGCCGGGGATGTTCCGTCGGCCGGTATATACTCTGGTGGCTGTGACGGTGTGTGTGCTGCTGTTTTTCCTGCTTTATGTGAAGCGTAATCTCTGGAAGGGTCGATTCGGCATCGCGTACGATAAGGTGATGCTTATTTTTGATGCAGTGGGACTGGGAATTTTTACGGTAGTCGGGATCAATACCGCCTGGAATGTCGGATACAGCCAGAGATTTCTGCTGGTTTTTGTGGGAGTCATTACCGGTGTGGGAGGTGGACTGATCCGGGATATGATGGCTGAGGTGAAGCCGTACATTCTGACAAAGCATATCTATGCCTGTGCATCGATCGCAGGAGCTGTGGTGTGTGTGCTGAGCAGACAGCGTCTGGGACAGCTGGGAGCAATGGTGACAGGCGCAGCTGTGGTGATCCTGATTCGCTTTCTGGCGGCGCATTACCGGTGGAATCTTCCGCGGATTCCGCTGGAACAGTCAGAGGACAGATAAAAAGATATTGACAAGAAAATCAGCAGGTGATATTTTTATAGCAGGTTAAGAACAAGGGTGTTCAGAGAAAGTTTTCTTTGAACGCCCTTTTATATTTTAAAAATTTCAAAGAAAATTTTAAAATATAAAGTTTTGCCGGTCAGAAACGGAATGTAAACTTTAAAAAATTTATTTCAACCAAACCAGGTAAATTCCCTGTTTCAATTTAAGCAGTGAGTGAGGAATTGCTGGCTGGTTATGAGTAAAGGGTGAGACAGATTGCGGATATCTGCCTGACTGTGGATTAGAGGAGAAGAACTATGTATGAACTTGACGGAGTAGACTGCAAAATCCTGGATTTGCTGCAGAACAATGCGAGAATGTCACTGAAAGATATTGCAAATGAGGTGTTCCTGACTTCACCTGCGGTATCGGCCAGAATTGAAAAACTGGAGCGTAACGGAATTATAGAGGGATATCATGCCAGGGTCAACAGGGATGCGTTTCAGTTTCAGATCAAGGCGTTTATCAATCTAAAGATGGATCCGGTCATGAAAAGTGAGCTTTACCAGTATGTGGGTTCCGTGAAAAATGTGATCCAGTGTGATTGTGTAACGGGTGATTATGTGATATTTCTAGAGGTGCTGTTTCACAATACGGAGGAACTGGATCATTTCATTGACGGATTACAGAAATACGGGGAAACCAAGACGCAGATCGTATTTTCTACGGCGGTGGATCAGCGCGGATTGCCCATTGAGACGGAGGAGGAGTAACAAAGCAGAGATCCCACTGAGAGTAATGGAGTATTCATTTGCACCTCTGATAGAGTGCTGATTACGGAAATGAAAGTTCTGCATAGGAAGAGATAAGATACTGACAGAATTCTGTTTTTGTGCTAAGATTAAAAAAACGGTTGATTTATAAGAAAAATATGATGCCAGAGTTATATATTGTCTCTGGCATTATAATATTGCAGAGCATAAGCACTCAGGAGGAATAGAGATGAAAATTGGTTTTATCGGCTGTGGGAACATGGCGACTGCCATGATTAACGGGATTCTGGAGAGCGGCGCAGCACTGCCGGAGGATATTATGGCTTCGGCCAGAACGCTGGAAACGAAGAAAAAGATCAAGGAAATCCTGGGCATACAGTATGGTGAAACAAATGCCGATGTGGCCAGATTTGCGGATGTGATATTTCTGGCGGTGAAGCCCCAGTACTATGAGGAAGTCATTGCCGATATCAGAGATGAAGTATCCAGGGAAGATATTATCGTGACAATTGCAGCGGGGAAATCGCTCAAATGGCTGGGAGAGCAGTTTAAACGGAGACTGAAGATCATCCGCACCATGCCGAACACACCTGCCATGGTAAGGGAAGGCATGATGGCGCTCTGCAAAAATGAGAATGTAACGGATGAAGAGATGGGAATTGTGTGCAGTCTCTGCCAGAGCTTCGGGAAGACGGAAAGTGTGTCGGAAAATCTGATGGATATCGTAACCAGCATTTCCGGCAGTTCCCCTGCTTTTGTATTTATGATGATTGAGTCGCTGGCAGACGGTGCCGTGGCAGATGGAATGCCCAGAGTCCAGGCGTACAAGTTTGCCGCCCAGGCTGTGCTGGGCAGTGCGAAACTGATGCTGGAGACCGGTAAGCATCCGGGTGAGTTAAAGGACATGGTATGCTCACCGGGCGGAACCACGATTGAGGCGGTGCGTGTGCTGGAGGAGCGCGGTTTCAGAAGCGCCCTGATAGAGGCCAGCAAGGCATGTGTGAAAAAATCCAGAGAGCTGTAAAGCAGAGTGCGAAAATGGGGCTGCCGCAAGCCTTCCCCTATCTGTTGTTTTTCGCAGGCGAAGCAGTGGCCCGCGGGGTGTGCGAGCACACTTTTGTTCATTCAATTAAATGTTCTTCTTGACATCTTTCTACTACAAATGTAGAATATGAATTATCTACTACAAATGTAGAAAAAGATTCGGCCGATGAAAGATGAAGAGAGGAGTATCAGGATATGAATTATAAGAATAGAAAAATGGTACTGGGAATGATGGCTGCTGCTGTGAGTGTGGCGGTATCCGGGATGAACGCTCTGGCAGAGGAGTTTGTGACGCCGGATTCTGTGCTGTCGCTGGAAACGCCGGATGATGACTGGCAGCAGATTGCGGATCCGGGAAGCTGGATGACACTGGGAAGCGATGGACAGAAGATCACACTGATGCATTACAGCAACGGTGAAAAGCTGCCGGACATCGCGGTGGCAGACGATGACTGGGCAGAGGTGTGCCAGAGCATTCTTTCCACAGAAAATGAAGTTTTTATTATCACTGGTTATGTTGAAGATGCCGAGGATTTTGACCGGGTGCGCGAGGCAGTGCAGAGCGCTAAGATCCTGAAGTATGATACGAAGAAAGCGGTTGCTCCGGCATCAGATGGCGCTGTGTCTGTGCCTTCCGGCGGATGGGTGGTAGAAGAGTCGGGACCTGATACCGGAAATGAAGGGACAGTCTCCGATGGGACGGTGGAGACTGTGGGAGGTATCTTTACCGGTTACGTGACAGATAATGTTAATGTGCGCAGCGATGCGTCCACAGATGCGTCTGTGATCGGAGCGCTCAGCCGGGGAGATGCGGTGATGGTGACAGGTACGATGCAGGATGGGGCATGGTATCAGATCCGGTATAACAATGCGACAGGATATGTGTCAGCTCAGTATATTTCTCAGGAATTGCTCAGTGCAGAGATCCTGGGCATTACGCTGACGGATGAGCAGCTTTGCCTGTATCAGACAGACGGAAATGCAGCGACTTATATTAATAAGGCGACGGACGGCAACTGGTATGACGGCAGCGGCAGACAGTATCAGCTGAGGCGCGCCGACAGCTGGATGAGGCTGAGCGATGGCAGCAGCTGGACAGATATTGCCCCGGCCAATCCGTCGGATAAATCAGCTGCCCAGATACAGGTGAAAGATAAAGATGGACTGAATACTCAGACGCTGTATCAGGATGAGGCTACCGGCGGATGGCAGAACATTGCCGGCGGTGTTTACAGCGATAACGGAGACGGAAGTTATACGGGGCCGGACGGAACATTATGGTACCGGTCAGAATAACAGGCCTGGTGAGAGATGTCATGCGGTGAGAGCCGCATGACCGGAAAGGGAGAAGAGAAAATGAAAAACAAGTACAGCAGACTGCCGGATTCAGAGCTTGATATTATGCTGGTTCTCTGGAGTCACGAGCCGCCTATGAGCAGAGGAGAGATTGAGCAGGTCGTCAATGAAAAAAAGGAGCTGGCTCCGACTACGATCCTGTCGCTGTTAAGCAGGCTGGAAAAGAAAAAATTTGTATCTGTGACGAAGGAGGGCAAGATGAACCTGTATACGCCGCTGGTCACTCAGGAGGAATATCAGCGGCAGGAGAGCAGGAATGTGCTGGAGAAGCTGTACGGAAATTCTCTGAAAAAATTTGTGACCTCCCTTTATCAAGGGCAGAAGATGGATGAGCAGGATATTCAGGCGCTGAGCGGATTTCTGGATGAGCTGGAGAAGAAAAACAGATAAAGTGAAGAGGACGGAAAAATGACAGCATTTATGCTTCATATAATAAAGCGGAATGTGATAGCAGCGGTTGTGATACTGCTGGTTGGTATTGTGGCGGCAGTCACCAAGGGGAAATACACCTCACGCTGGAAGTATGATATGTGGCTGATCATCTCGCTGTTTTTGCTGTTTCCGGTGAATATTTCAGGGATCAGTCCCATTCGGCTGCAGGTGGTTCAGCAGCAGATGGAGTCCTGGACAGATGGCCGGAGCATTGCGGCATTAGATGGGGATTGGTCAGACAGTAATGATGTCAGCAACATAAAAGATGGGGAGACAGTGACTGGCATCAAAATATCAGAGGAGCGAATTTCTCAGAAAGAGAAGGGGATTCAGACCGACCAGAATAGGAAAGGGAAAGCGGCTCAGACGGCTGCATCCGGGCAGCAGGATCCAGTGAACGGATCGTATATCGTCGATTTGAATTTTGCGGATGTCAACCTGTACGGTGTGCTGCAGCTTGCGACAGTGGTCTGGATGGCCGGAGCAGTGCTCCTGGCAGTCTGGCGGATCCTGCGTTATCGTTTGGCTCTGCATCATCTGATGCGGTGGAGCCGGGCGGCGGATGATGGACAGACGCTGGAGTGTTACCATATGGTATGCCGCAGGAAGCGGATTGTACATACACCTGCGCTGCTGGTGAACGAGAATATTACGACACCTATGCTGGCGGGGCTTGGCAGAACCTGTCTGTTTTTGCCGGAGCAGCCGTATGAGCTGTCAGAGCTGGAGCTGATTTTTGAGCATGAACTGTCTCACTATCAGCACAGGGACCTCTGGTATAAAATGCTGCTGCTGTGCGTGACGACTGTGTACTGGTTTAACCTGGCTCTGTACTGGATGCAGATTCAGGCAGAGAGGGATATTGAGAATATCTGCGATGGCGCGGTCGTGAAAGATTATACGGAGGAGGAGCGGATCCGCTATGGGCGGCTGCTTTTGAAGACAGCGGCATTTCAGAACAGGATCCCATATCTGGCGGCAAGTCTCAATGACAGTACGCTGGTGTTCAAAGAGCGGATCAATTACATGGTAAATATCCGGGGGCTGAAAGAAAAACTGCTTCCGGTACTCGTGCTTGGGAGTGCACTTCTCCTGTCAGATTTTCTGGTGGGAAGTGCAGCTACAGCCGCCGCAGGATATCGGGGAGTAAATGCGGGGGCAGAGTCGGTGCCCGGTCAGGAAAGCAGTCTGAAGACCGCGGGGACAGACAGCGGTGCAGGCAGTGCAGATGCATCAGGTGCAGAGAGTACCGGCACAGAACAAAGGAGTGGCGCAGTCACGGGCAATGGGATTACAGAATATACTGCGGAGAATACAGGTGCTCCGACGGTGGATGGCACGGTGGCTGTATCTTCTGGCGGCGAGGTGACAGAAGAGGTAGGATCTGATTCGGAAAATCATGAAACAGTATCGGGTAGAAACACTCAGACGGTCGGCATCAGTTTTACCGGGTATACGACGGACAGTATCAATGTGCGCAGCGACGGGGCTGCGGATGCGTCTGTGATAGGAAGCATAGGCGCAGGAGATATGGTAACTGTGACAGGGATGACGCAGGACGGGGCATGGTATCAGATAAGTTTTGACGGTGCAGTGGGATATGTGTCAGCAGATTATATTTCACAGACGGTGTCCGGAACGGGAGCCGGGAGCGCCGTGCTGACCGATGAGCAGATTACGCTCTATGCAGTGGGCGAGCCGGGGGCCAATTATGTAAACCTGGGTACAGATGGTATCTGGTATGACGGCAGCGGCCGACAATATCAAAATCAGGGAAATGATCAGTGGATCCGGCTGGGGGACGGAAGCAGCTGGACAGACACCGCGCCGGTCTCAGCGGAAGAGAGGATCCGGCAGAATGCGGCGGATGCGGGAGAAGCAGTAACAGCAGTTTCCGTAGTTGATGAAGAAGGGCTGAACCGGATGACCCTTTATTACGATACGCAGAATGATATCTGGGTAAATGCAGCGGACGGCGTGTTTACTTCCACGGGCGATGGGACCTGGACCGGAATGGATGGGAGCCGCTGGACCCTGACGGAGTAAGACACTGCCACAGAATGTGAAACACAATGGTAGTCACCGTGATACCGGCGGACATGCTGGCGGCAAAGAGCAGGGTATATGTGCTCTCTGCGGCAAAAGAAGTCCAGTTCTGATGCATCAGGCAGTTCATGGCGCGATAGAGGGGCGCGCCGGGGATCAATGGTATAGCGGCAGACACAAGAAAAACGGTCACGGGTGTTTTGTGGATCCGGGCCATACATTCCGCGTAGAGCGTCAGCATGACGGAAGAAACAAAGCCGCACAGATAGGCGTTTGGGTGGAAGAATGAGACCAGAAGATAGACGGCCCACGCCAGAAAGCCGCCAAATGTGGAATAAATGAGTTTTCTGCCGCGGATATTGAAGAGGGCAGAGAAGCCCAGGGAACCGGCGACGGCAGCCAGCAGCTGAATGAAATAGTGCATGGAAATGCCTCCTGTCAAAAAAGAAAATTTGCAAAGCTGAATCCCAGGGCAATAATGATCGCCAGAAGGATTGATTCGATAAAGCGGATCAGGCCGGTGATGATATCACCGGAAAACATATCCCGCAGGGAGTTGGTAAAGGCGATCCCGGGGATCAGCAACATGATGTTGCCGATACTGATCAGATCCGCGTGGTGGCCCAGACCGGCAAGTACGCTCAGACTGGAGAGAAATCCGCCGGCGATAGAGCACAGAAGCGCGCTGAGCAGGGCATTGAGGGCGGATCTGCTGATAAAACTTTCCAGAAATTTCAGGAGAATACCGATCACGGCAGAGGCGGCCATATCCAGAGCGTCCCCACCGAAAAAGACGGAAAAAGATCCGGAAATCAGAGCATAGATCAGCAGCTGTGTGGCAAAAGAATAGCGAGGGCCGCAACAGATGCTGTTCAGATCACCCAGGATCCTGTGATAATCCGGTTTCTCGGCACAGATTTTTCTGGAGAGCTGGTTGAGCTGTTCAAGTTTGTTCAGGTCATAAGCCATTCCGGCAATGCGGCGGGTCTGGGTGCAGGGACCGCTTTCTTCACTGTAGAGCGTAGTGACAATGCTGGAAGTAATCGAAAAGACATCAACTCTTGACGCGCCGTAGGCAATACAGATCCGTCGGATCGTATCTTCCACCCGGCTGACTTCCGCGCCGCTCATGAGCAGCTGTTCACCAATCGACATGGCACAATAGAGATAATGCTGAGCATCTTCCTGGTTCATAATGAATAACCTTTCTTTGGAGTATCTGATAAGATTGCGGGGGATGCGAAGATCGCCGTAATCCATACCATTTAAGAGTATGGTATTTTGGCACTCTTATTCTAATTAGGAAAGCATAGCAGAAGATTTCGGTCTGCTGTGCCTTTTTTATGCTATAGGAAATTACGAGAATTTCCTATAGTATAAGCCTCCGGCAGTATTGAATCTACTATATCATAAAATGGTGCGGCATATCATAAAATTTTATGCCGGATAAAACAGAGTGCAATCTCCGACTAAGATAAATGCTCTGCGAGGATGCACAGCGATTCTGTTAGGTAAATGTCAGCAAAACGGACCAGAATCGCGTGCCAAGTCTCACATGTGTTCAACTTGAAATGTATTTTTTAAAAAAATTAGTTTGGAAAAAAACTATCTGGAAATTTTGAGCATTTGGGTGTACAATATGTGCGGTTCGGAAAGGAGATGAGAAAAGAGACTATGGATGATGTGGTAAATATTCTGCTTCGGGGCGGTCAGTTCAAGGAACTGCTAAAGCAGGAAGTGCAGCCGCTTCTGAAAAAATATGCCATCAGTATGGTGGAGGCAGAAGTGCTGCTTTATATGGATAAAAACAAAAATGATGACGAGCTCAACACAGCCAAAGGAGTCGTGCAGTTCCTTCATATGAATAAGGGACATATCTCAACAACGCTGGAAAGTCTGTGCAGGAAGGGATATCTGGAGCCGCGTCAGGACAAGAAGGACCGGCGTTATGTCCATTATGAGGTGACAGAACAGACTGTACAGATGGAAACCGAGATCAGGGCAGTGTGGGATCGGCTGAACGGGATCATGTTTGAAGGCTTCACTAAAGATGAACTGGAAATACTCCGCCGAATGGCAGAACAGATGATAGACAACATGGCAAAGGCGCTGAAATAGATGAAAAAATTTATTTATGAAAAAAATATAAAAACAGTTGACGATATTTATATTTTTGCTAAAATAGTTTGGAAATAAACCATTTAATAACTAACAACACAGGAGAGCATAAGAAAAGAGGGTATCAATGAAAAAAATAGGACATTTTGTTGCAAAACATAAGTATTTGATTTTGATTCTTTCTCTGCTGCTTATGATCCCGTCTGCAATGGGTTACCTCAGCACAAAGATTAACTATGATATTCTTAGTTATCTGCCTGACACTCTGGAGACAGTAGACGGACAGGATAAGATGGTAGAGCAGTTTGGCATGGGAGCATTCTCGATGGTCATCGTAGAAGGGATGGCGGACAAGGATGTCGCCAAGCTGGAGAAGCAGATTGAGGGCATTGACCATGTGGAAGAAGTGCTCTGGTATGATGACTTTGCTGATATCAGCATCCCGGAGGAGCTGCTTCCGGATAAGATCCGAGATGTATTTTACAAGGATAATGCGACGATGATGATTGCACTGTTCGACAATACCACCTCCTCCGATGATACGATGACGGCTGTGACGGAGATGCGTAAAGAAGTCGGCAGGGAATGTTTCATCAGCGGTATGAGCGGTGTGGTTACGGATATCAAGAACCTGGCCATGAGTGAGATGCCGGTTTATGTGGTGATTGCAGCGCTGCTGTCCCTGCTGGTGCTGCTCCTGACTACAGATTCATTTGTGGTGCCGTTTCTGTTCCTCGCAAGTATCGGGGCAGCAGTTGTCTACAACATGGGAAGCAATATTTTCCTGGGGCAGATCTGTTACATTACGCAGGCACTGGCTGCTGTGCTTCAGTTGGGCGTAACGATGGACTATTCCATTTTCCTTCTGCACAGTTATGAGGAAGCCAAGACAAGAAAAGACAACCGTGAGGATGCCATGGCGGAGGCGATTGGAGCGACATTTACCTCTGTAGTCGGCAGTTCCACCACGACAGTGGCAGGATTTGCAGCCCTGATTTTCATGACATTTACACTGGGCCGTGACCTTGGTATCGTTATGATCAAAGGTGTTATCATCGGTGTGATCTGCTGTATTACGCTGCTGCCGGCGCTGGTCCTGATTTTTGAGAAAGCGATCGACAAGACGAGACATCGTTCTCTGCTGCCGAACATGGACAAATTTTCGAATTTTGTCATCAAACATTACAAACTGTGGATCCTGATTTTTCTGATCGTGTTCTATCCGGCGCTGAAAGGCAACAACGGTGTGAAACTGTATTACAATATTGATACAGGACTTCCGGATACACTGGACAGTGCAATTGCCAATAAAAAACTGTCAGAAGAGTTTAATATGAGCAATGTCCATATGATTATGGTGGACAGCAATCTGGATACCAAGTATCAGAAGGAAATCCTGGATCAGGTAGAAAAAATTGACGGCGTGCAGTGGACTCTGGGCATCAGTTCCATGCTCAGCCCGAGTATCCCGATTGAGCTGGTGCCGCAGGATCTGCTCTCCAAGCTGCAGTCCGATGATTATACGATGATGTTTGTCTGCTCGGATTATTCTTCCGCAACAGATGAGTCAAACTCTCAGATTGCACAGATCAATGAGATTGTGAAATCTTATGATCCGACCGGAATGGTCATCGGAGAAGGACCTCTGATGAAGGATCTGGAGGATGTAACAAGCGTAGACCTGAATACCGTAAATACCGTATCCATTCTGGCTATTCTGGTCATCGTTATGTTTGTATTCAAGTCAGTGTCTCTGCCGTTCATTCTGGTACTGGTGATTGAGTTTGCTATCTTTGTCAACATGGCGTTCTCTTACTACAGAGGTGTGAGCCAGCCGTTCGTAGCGCCGATCGTAATCGGAACGATTCAGCTGGGAGCCACCGTAGACTACGCAATCCTGATGACCGGCCGTTACAAGCTGGAGAGAATGTCAGGAAAGAGCAAGAGAGAGGCCGTAAGCATTGCACATAAGACATGTATCAAATCCATCATCACCAGCGGACTGAGCCTGTTTGCCGCAACGATCGGTGTGGCTCTGTATTCGAACATTGATATGATTAAGGCGATTGTAATTCTGCTTTCCAGAGGTGCCCTGATCAGTATGGTGATCGTAATTCTGATCCTGCCGGCTATGCTGCTGCTGTTCGATAAGCTGATCTGCTACACGACGATCGGAATGAAGAAGTGTGCAAAGTATTAAAGAAAATATTACAGAAAACGTTTTGGTGGAAAACGAAATAAGCAGCAAAACAAAAGAAAAATAACTGTTTGACCAGCTTATGTCTGTGCAGAAAGAAAAAGCAGGCAATGGCAGGTGGCGAAAAACAAAACCGGGAAATATCCGCAGAGGATGATTTCCCGGTTTTTGCGTTAATGACAGCACAGTTTTTATTAGGGGGTTTTTGATCCTAATCCTGTAACACAAAAAAGGGCTGCCGCCCAGCAAATATTGCCTTACGACAGCCCTTTTTGATAACGGTCAGATGACCATTTATTATTTCTGAGGACCAGCGGAAACCAGAGCTTTACCAGCTGCATTTCCTTCGTATTTAGCGAAGTTCTTGATAAATCTGTCAGCCAGATCCAGAGCCTTTGTCTCCCACTCGGAAGCATCAGCGTAGGTGTCGCGCGGATCCAGGATAGCAGCATCAACGCCCGGCAGCTGTGTCGGAACTTCGAAGTTGAAGTGCGGGATCATCTTGGTCGGTGCGTTCAGAATGTCGCCATTCAGGATAGCATCGATGATACCACGGGTATCTTTGATGGAGATACGTTTTCCGGTGCCGTTCCATCCGGTGTTAACCAGGTATGCTTTAGCGCCGCTCTTTTCCATCTTCTTAACCAGCTCTTCTGCATATTTTGTCGGATGCAGCTCCAGGAATGCCTGGCCGAAGCAAGCTGAGAAGGTCGGGGTCGGCTCGGTGATACCGCGCTCTGTACCAGCCAGTTTTGCTGTGAAGCCTGACAGGAAGTAGTACTGAGTCTGCTCCGGAGTCAGAATAGATACCGGCGGAAGTACGCCAAATGCATCTGCAGACAGGAAGATTACGTTCTTAGCTGCCGGTGCAGAAGAGATCGGGCGAACGATGTTCTGAATGTGGTCGATCGGGTAAGATACACGGGTATTCTCGGTTACGCTCTTATCAGCGAAATCAATCTTGCCTTCTGCATCCAGAGTAACGTTCTCAAGCAGAGCGTTGCGTTTGATTGCATTGTAGATGTCCGGCTCGGACTCTTTGTCCAGGTTGATAACTTTTGCGTAGCATCCACCCTCGAAGTTGAATACGCCGTTGTCATCCCAGCCGTGCTCGTCATCACCGATCAGCAGACGCTTCGGGTCGGTAGACAGAGTAGTTTTACCTGTTCCGGACAGACCGAAGAAGATAGCGGTGTTCTCACCGTTCATATCGGTGTTAGCGGAGCAGTGCATGGAAGCCATGCCCTTCAGCGGCAGGAAGTAGTTCATCATAGAGAACATACCTTTCTTCATTTCTCCGCCGTACCATGTGTTTACGATAACCTGCTCTT
>CAKRNX010000001.1 GCA_934371475.1 uncultured Lachnospiraceae bacterium | reverse complement strand
CTTCGTAGATGCTGGTGCCGTCTTTTACAGCTGTGAAGCCCTGCATCCATTTGGTCGGGCACTGCGGAACCAGTACATAAGCGCCGCCGAACTGTTCCTGAATTTCTTCAGAAGCGAAAGCAACAGATTTGTTAGCAGCCAGCGGGATGGTAGCGTCTGTGCCGCCCTCTCCGCCGCCATGCAGCCAGATGATCAGCGGATGTTTCTCACCATCGTCAGCCGGTTTGTAATCAGCCACGGAGTATTCTACATCATCATAAGTTCCCTTGGAGATGGTGAAATCATCGATACCAACTCTGGTCTCGCCTGTGCATTCTGTAGCAACAACACCTTCTACATCGCCGATTGCTTCTTCCTGGGTGATGGTGTATTCGCAGCTGATCCAAACGTTAGCGCCTTCGGCATAGTTCAGAGCACTTCCCAGAGAAACGCTGGGGCCGTAAGCCATTTCCAGTGTTACGTAGTTGCCGGACTCTGCCGGGTTGCCAGCTTCATCAGAGATGTAAGCGTTGGTGACTCTGCGCTCGCCGCTCTCGCTCAGGGGATTATCTCCACGGTCATCAGAACGGGTAACTTTTACTTCGAAAGTATCGGTGTCTACTTCACCGGAAACTTCCTGACCCATATTTACGATTACTTTTGTGATGGTAGCACCCCAGTCTTCTACTTCGATCACTTTGGAGTAGCTAGCACCAGTAGCTTCAGCTGTTTCTTCAGCCAGAGCGCTCATTCCCATGGAGAGCATCATTGCCAGAGAAAGTCCGCTGGCCAGCATCATTTTTTTGTTCATTTTAAAATCCTCCTTAATTTTGTTTGGAACACGTTTTTCTTGATGAACTTATTGTAACAGAGACAGATCCGTTTGAAATCTCCAAAAAACTGCAAAGGGGGTCAAAAAACTTGTACAGGGTATGTCTTTTCTTGCAATGCTGTCATTTTTTGTTCATTCACAGGAAATTGCATCCTGTGCGAAGCACACTTTTGTTCTTTCACAGGAAATTGCGTCCTGTGAAATAAAAAGCCTCCGGCAGCATGCGTAGTAGCTCGCAGAGAAGAAGCCTGCTCGCGCGCGGAACAAAAGCTGTGCTGCCAAAGCAGTAGCCCGCGGGGTGTGCGAAGCACACTTTCGAAGCACACTTTTGTTCTATCAGGTGAAATTTTTAAGCCAGCAAATACAGGTTCGGGAAATATAAAAAAGGGGGCTGCGTCGGCAGCCTCCCTCTGGTATAAATCTTAGGTGTGAATTTTTGTACCTTAACGGTTTTTCGTATGATTATTCCAGACCGAACTGAACGCGCAGGAACTGTAATGCGCCCTCGTTGACATACTTTCCGAGATCTCCGTGTCCGGCTTTGGAGTTGATGCAGAGTGTTGCCTCAAGTCCTGCCTGAATGTACAGGCTCTGAAGTCTCTGAGCCTGAGCGACAGCAACGCGGGGATCTTTGCCGCCCTGTCCCATGAACAGAGGAGCATCATCGCTTGATACGTAGTAAATGGGGCTTGCCTGTTTAACCAGTTCAAGGTAATCGCCATATTCGGTGTCCGGATTGTTCTGCTCCGCACGCAGCACGCCCATACCCTGACCTTCAGCATTAAATCCGATCAGCTGAGAACGGGCAGAGTCATAGCTGTCTACCTGATAGTAAGCGGAATCAGCGTCAATATTGTACGGAGTATCGTACAGGTCAGAACTCAGGTTGATGATATCTGTCATACCGAAGAAGTCAACGCATGCCATCACGCGGCTGGATTGATCCAGGTTGCCGCCGGTTTCGCCTTCCAGTTCTTCCACATCACCGGTAGTTGCCAGCAAAAGTGCCAGATGAGCTCCTGCGGAAGTACCTGCGCAGGCAACACGCTCCGGATCAAATCCGTACTCGGAAGCATGAGCTTTTACCCAGCGGACAGCTCCCTTACAGTCTTCGATCTGAGCGGGATAAGCAGCCTGCTGGCTGAGACGGTAATCGATAGAAACCACCGATACGCCCTCGTCTACAAGGCTGAGAATGCTGCTGATTTCTTCATTTGTCCAGTCGCCTGCAAATTCCTCGGACAGAGCGTAGGATCCTTCTCTCCATGCGCCGCCGTGGATAAAGACAACAACGGGGGAATTTTCTGTCACGTCGTCAGCCTGGAAGATGTTCAGTTTCAGGTCAACATCTTCACCGGAAGAATCGGGAACAGTAGCCCATACGATGTCGGCATACTTCGGGGTCTGTGTCATGGGTTCGTCGGTCCAGACCCAGTTTGCGTCGTATGATGCGAATGCGGGAGCAGCAGATGCGGTAAGAATACTTGCTCCGAGTAGTAACATTGCGAGTACTTTCTTTTTCATGAGATCCTCCTTTGTGTATCACACATTATATTGTTGTGATTATTTTAACAGAAGAGGATCTGTTTGGCATCTCAAAAATTTTGTGAAGGAAATATAAATTTTTGCATAAAATATTATTTTTTTTGCAGTGCTGCCAATTTTTGCAGTGCAGAAGTGATCCCGGTATAGAATCGGGAAACGGAGTGCAGACTGCGCAGCTCACGAAAAGCTTTCCAGAATCGTGTTGATCAGGCTTACCGTGGCAGGGGAGGCATAGCGGCGGGAACGCACAGCCAGACCCAGGAGACGGGAGTAAGGGACAGTCAGCGGACGTACCGCCACATGTTCCGGGAGACGGCGCAGCAGCAGGTCCGGCATCAGTGCTACGCCGAGATCCTGAGAGACCATGGAGAGAATCGTTTCATCACCCTTGATCCGGAATTTGATATCAGGGGAGAGGCCTTCGCCCTTGAGCACCCGCAGCGTATCTTCGTCGGAGCCTTCGTAGGGGAAAATGAAGGGGTATTTTACGAGATCGGCAGGTGCGATGGCCTCCCGGCAGGCCAGAGGGTGGGAGTCAGGCAGGACGGCGCGCACCGGATCTTCCTGAAGCGGACAAAATTCGAAACCCTCCGGGGCAGGGGCACAGATCAGGGCGCAGTCTACCTTTCCCTCGATAAGCCAGTGGGTCAGCTCTCCAAGATCGCCTTCGAACAGCTGCAGGCTGATCTGGGGATGTTCTTTGGTAAACTGGCGAATGATAGGTGGAAGCCACTGCAGCGAGATACTGTGAAATGCGCCTACACGGACAGTGCCGGTCTCGATGCCGTTGATTTTGTCGATCGTTTCCTGCAGTTTATCGGAGGCGGAGATAATCTGGCGCAGATAAATCAGCACTTCCTCCAGCTCCGGAGTGGGAGCGACGCCGTCCCGGGAACGGGTCAGAAGAGGAAATCCCATCTCCCGCTCAAGGGAAAGGATCATATGGCTGATGCCGGGCTGTGTGTAGCCCAGCTGCTGGGCTGCCTGGGTGAGGCTGTTGCATTCGAGGGTTTTTAGCAGGGCACGGTATTTGAGAATACTCATATGGTACGGTTCCTTTCTTAATTATCTAGAATACCGGGGACATTCTTGAACAGATTTTGTCCTTTCACAGGAAATTGTGTCCTGTGAAAGAAAAAGCCTCCGGCAAGATTACGGCAGAAACATCATAAAAAAAGAGAATGTATGCTATTCACACAATTCATTTTACTTATGGATAGTATTATAATACAATATGTAGAAAATAAGATACAAAGAAATATTTTTATTGATTTGAAAGTTAAGACAGAAGAGAGGGCTGTACCATGCGTGAAAAATATGTAAAAAAATTAGTAACCTGCATGAAGGAAGCCGGACTGGATGCTGTAATGCTCTGTCCGGGTGAGGAGATGGAGTTCCTGGCAGGCTTTCGCCCGATGATGTGCGAACGCTTCCAGGGACTTTTTGTAAAAGCGGATGGCAGCATGTTTTATATCTGCAACCTGCTTTACGAGGATGAGTTCCGCAAGGAATTGCCTGACTCTGTGCCGCTGTATGCCTGGTTTGACGGTGAGGTAATGACGGAGGTTGTCGGAGAGGTGCTGAAAGAGCATGGACTGTTGGGCAAAAAGATCGGTGTTAATTCCGATGCCCAGGCTTTCAATATTCTGGAGATTATGGATAAAGTAGATGTGACATTCTGCAACGCAAAACCGCTGCTGGAGGAGATGCGCATTCACAAGGATGAGGAAGAACTTGAAAATCTGCGTGCATCCGCCAGAGTGGTTGATCAGGTATTTACCGAGGTGCTTCCTCTGATCAAACCGGGAGTGACAGAGAAGACAATCCAGGAATTTCTGCTGCGCCGCATGAGTGAGCTGGGCGGCAAGAGTCCGGAGTGTATCGTGGGTGTCGGAGCCAACTCCAGTTATCCGCATTACAGTGACAACAAGGGCGTGATCGGGGAGCAGGATGTAGTGCTGATGGATTACGGCTGTACGTGGAACGGACTGTATTCCGATATGTCCCGTACTGTATTTGTGGGTGGAGCGACAGAGCGTCAGAAAGAAGCATATGCGCTGGTAAGAAAGTCCAACGAGTCCGCGGAGGCTATGGTGGAAGAAGGCGCCTGGATCCCGGATATTGATAAAAAAGCAAGAGATGTGCTGGACGAAAAAGGATATGCGAAGACTCTGATCAACCGTCTGGGACATGGCATCGGTTATACGATTCATGAGGCGCCGGATATGAAACAGTCCGATCCGAGAAAGCTGGAGCGCGGTATGGCGTTTACGATTGAGCCGGGCATCTATCTGGCCGGAGATTTCGGTATTCGGATTGAGGATGTTGTGGTAGTAAACAACAAGGGCGAGAGAGAAGTACTGAACAAAGCAACAAAGGATCTGATCATCCTATAAAACAGGATGGAGTGAAATGACATGAAAAAACCACTGATTACTAATATACAGAAATATTCCATACATGACGGAACCGGTATCCGGACAACCGTATTTTTTAAGGGCTGTCCCCTTTCCTGCCGCTGGTGTCACAATCCGGAGACCCAGCAGTACACGGCCACCGTTCTTTCCTATGAGGAGCGGTGTACGGGTTGCGGCGCCTGCGTTGCGGTCTGTCCGGGCCAGGCGATTCATATGGAGGAATTCCAGACAGAGCAGGGACAGATGGGCAGAAAGGCTGTGACAAACCGGACACTGTGCACGGGCTGCGGTGTCTGTACCGATGAATGTCTGCAGAATGCGCGGGAAGTGTGCGGCACAGAGTGGGAGATCCCGAAACTCGTGCAGGAAGTGCTGAAAGACCAGGCATTCTATGAGACTTCCGGCGGCGGCGTGACGCTCTCTGGCGGCGAGGTGCTGGCGCAGGATATGGATTACATTGAGCAGCTGATGAAGCAGCTGAAGGGCAGAGGGATTCGCATTTTTGTGGATACCTGCGGAGCGGTTCCGTTCTCTCATTTTGAACGTGTGCTGCCATATGCCGATAATTTCCTCTATGACATCAAGATATTTGATGAGGAAAAACATAAAAAATACATTGGAAAAGAGAACAGACAGATCCTTGATAACCTGAAAAAGTTATCGGAACAGGGTGCGTCAGTCTGGATCCGCATCCCGGTGATCGGCGGTGTCAACGACACAGATGAGGAAATCGGGGCGATCGGCAGATTTTTAAAAGAAAATCAGATCCGCTACGGTCAGGTCAATCTCCTTCCCTACCACAATACCGGCAGCGGAAAGTATGGTCACCTGAACCGGGAATACGAGGGAAAAGAATTTACTGTGCCGGATCAGGAAAAGATGGATCATTTGAAAGCGCTTCTCGAGGCGGAGGGTATCGGCCCTGTGCTGATCGGAGGCTGAACCTGGAAAGTCTGAGCCTAAAAAGTGAACCTGGCAGGAGTGTAAAGCTGCGGTGAGCGACCGGAAGCAGGCGGGGATCTGAATACGGAAAAACAGTAAGAACAAAACAATTAAGAAAACAGATAATAAGAAAATAGAAAGGTGTGAGCAGATATGGAAGAACGCGGAATGAATGAGCGTATCAAAAAACTGAGACGGGAAAGTACCGAGACCCAGGCATATATTGATATGGAGAGGGCCAGATATTTTACTGAGACTTACAAGGAGCATGAGGGTGAGGTGAGCGTTCCGGAGCTGAGAGCGATGGGACTGAAAAATTATTTTGCCAAAAAGACCATCAGCATCCATGACGGTGAGCTGATCGTAGGTGAAAAAGGATGCGGTCCCCAGGCATCCCCGACATTTCCGGATCTGTGCTGCCATACGGTGGAAGATCTGCATATCATGAATGACCGTGAGCTGATCAATTTTAAGGTAACAGAAGAAGACTGCGAGTACCAGGAGAAGGAAATGATTCCCTACTGGGAGAAACGTTCTATGCGTCACAAGATCCTGGCACATATGACTCCGGAGTGGAAAGCAGCCTATGGCGCAGGTATTTTCACTGAGTTTATGGAGCAGAGGGGACCGGGACATACGGTAGGTTCTGAAAATATTTATCTGAAAGGTTTCAGAGAGCATAAACAGGATATAAAAGAAGCACTGGATAAACTGGATTATATGAATGATCCGGAAGCAGTAGACAAAGAGGCAGAATTAAAGGGTATGGATATTGCCTGCGATGCGATCATGCTGCTGGCTTCCCGCTATGCAGATCTGGCTGAAAAAATGGCGGCAGAGTGCGGGGACGAGACAAGAAAGGCAGAACTTCTGCAGATCGCGGAAAACTGCAGAGTTGTTCCGGCAGAGAGCCCCAGAACTTACTGGCAGGCAATCCAGATGTACTGGTTTGCACATCTTGGCGTAACCAGCGAGCTGAACCCGTGGGATTCTTACAGCCCCGGAAGACTGGATCAGCACCTGATCCGTTTCTACCGCAAAGATGTGGAGGATGGTATCTTGGATGACTATCATGCCAAGGAGCTTCTGGAGTGTCTGTGGATCAAGTTTAACAATCAGCCGGCACCGCCCAAGGTAGGTATTACATTAAAAGAGAGCAGCACCTACACAGATTTTGCAAATATCAATACCGGCGGTATTACACCGGACGGAAAAGACGGCGTGAATGAAGTCAGCTATCTGATCCTGGAGTGTATGGATGAGATGAAGCTGCTGCAGCCTTCTTCCAACGTACAGATCAGCCGCAAGACCCCGCAGGATTTTCTGAAAAAAGCCTGCGCAATCTCCAGAAAGGGGTGGGGACAGCCGGCATTCTACAATACAGAAGCGATTGTGCAGGAGCTGCTGAATGCAGGCAAATCCATCGAGGATGCCAGAAAGGGCGGAACCAGCGGATGTGTGGAGACCGGTGCATTCGGAAACGAGGCTTATATCCTGACCGGATATTTCAATATTCCGAAGATGCTGGAACTGGCACTTTTCAACGGTTATGACAACGTGAGCGGACAGCAGCTGGGACCGAAGACCGGATACGGATATGAGTTCAAGAATTATGAAGATCTGTGGAAAGCATTTTGCGCGCAGATGGACTACTTCCTGGATATCAAGATCAGAGGAAGCCTGGTCATTGAGAAAATCTATGCAGAAGAGATGCCGGTACCGTTCCTGTCGATCCTGACAAACGACTGTATCGCCAGAGGCAAGGATTACAACGCAGGCGGAGCACGCTATAATACCAGCTACATCCAGGGTGTGGGTATCGGTACGATCACAGACTGCCTGTCTGCAATCAAGTACAATGTTTATGAACACGGCAAGTTCTCCATGGAGGAACTGATGGAGGCTATGAAGGCAGACTTCTCCGGATATGATAAGATTTACAATCTGGTAACAAACAAGACTCCGAAGTACGGTAACGACGATGATTATGCAGATGACATCATGAAGCAGGTATTTGACTATTATCATGACAGCGTCACCGGCAGAAGAAACAACAGAGGCGGTACATATCGGATTGATATGCTGCCGACCACCTGTCATGTATACTTTGGTGAAGTCATGATGGCCAGTCCCAACGGACGTCACGCACACAAGCCGGTTTCCGAGGGTATCTCTCCGGAAAAGGGCGCTGATGTGAACGGTCCGACCAGCGTGGTGAAATCCTGTTCCAAGATGGATCACCTGAACACTGGTGGTACTCTGCTGAACCAGAAATTCACTCCTTCTGTTGTGGCGGGAGAGCAGGGACTGGATCAGATGGCAAATCTGATCCGCACATATTTCAATCTGGATGGACATCACATTCAGTTTAATGTCATTGACAGGGAGACGCTGCGTGATGCACAGGCACATCCGGATGAGTACAAGGATCTGATTGTCCGCGTGGCAGGATACAGCGATTATTTCAGAAACCTGAGCAAAGAGCTGCAGGATGAGATTATCATGAGAACAGAGCAGAGCTTCTCATAAATAAAGAGGTGTGCAGAAGAAATATGTCATGCAAATGCATGATGCGAACCTTGCAGCAAGAATGCAGGAGCATTCTTGAATTATGACAGCGATAAAAAGGTTGTAACAATACTTAGAGTAATGTATGCCGGACGGGATATAGACAATCAGTTAAATCTCCATACAAAGCAATAAAAGATACGATTTAAAGCAGTCTTTCATTTATGATTGACTGCTTTTTTTTAGTCAGTTCTGCGATGCAGCCTTTGGAAATGTCCAGTCTTGACTACTGACTGCCCGGATTTCTTCATATTGTATCATACAGTTCTTCATTGACTGCTTTGACCACACCTGAAAAGAAGGTTACTTACATTTTGCACAGATTTTACACAGAGATGGTTTCAGACTTTACCCGGCAAAATTATGATGATACCTGTAATCAGACAGAGCGCCGGAGAAAAAGAGGCAGGGCTTTGGGAGGACGGCGATGCATTTTGAAGCAGCCCCGACGGGAAGCCCGCTGTCAGATTAGAAGGTTCCGGTTCATTGTGTGTATCCTCGCCGGACGCGGAAACTTCACAAATACAGGCATAGGCATGCGAGGAGAAAAGGAGAATAAAATAACATGAAAAAATTAGCAAACGTTATGATGGCATTATCACTCAGCGCAGTATGCGCAGTAAGCATGAGCGCAGCAGCACTGGCAGCAGATTTTGACAATACACAGGATATTTCCGTAATGTCCAGAGAAGACGGTTCAGGCACAAGAGGAGCATTCATCGAGCTGTTCGGCATTGAACAGAAAGATGCAGACGGAAACAAAGTAGATATGACTACAGAAGAAGCAGCAATCACCAACAGCACTTCCGTTATGATGACTTCCGTAGCAGGAGATGAGTATGCAATCGGTTATATTTCACTGGGATCTCTGGATGACAGCGTAAAGGCAGTAAAGATCGACGGTGCAGAACCCACCGTTGACAACGTAAAAGCCGGCGACTACAAAGTAGTAAGACCGTTCAACATTGTAACAAAAGATGATACTCTGACAGATGTAGACAAAGACTTTATCAAATTCATTCTCAGCGCTGACGGCCAGCAGGTAATCGCAGACAACGGATATATTGCAGGCGAAGACGGAGAAGCATTTGAGTCCGATATGTCCGAGGGCAAGATCGTAGTAGGCGGTTCTTCATCTGTATCTCCGGTTATGGAGAAACTGGTAGAGGCTTATCAGGCAATCAACACCAACGCAGATATTGAGATCCAGACCACAGACAGCACCACAGGTGTATCTGCTACTCAGGAAGGTACCTATAACATCGGTATGGCATCCAGAGACCTGAAAGATACTGAGACAGGTGTGACAGCAACTACGATCGCACAGGATGGCATCGCAGTGATCGTCAACAAAGAAAACCCGATTGAGGAGCTGACTTCCGAGCAGGTACTGAACATCTACACTGGTGAAGTCACCACATGGGATGAACTGGCAGAATAAGAGAAAAGATAAAATGGGGCAGCAGCCAGGCGTTCCCGGTAAAACGGAAAGGTCGGCAGGGAAACTGCCATCACAGATCCGGGGTGCTGTATAAGAACGGCATCCCGGATCTGTTATCAGAGGTGAGATGACGCCACCTCTGCAGGTGGTGAGAAACAAATCAGTATCAGTGGTGGGAGTCAATCTCCCATCTGATATAGCTTCCGGCAGGATTGCAGAGGTGCGCAGAAGAAATATGTCATGCAGATGCATGATGCGCACCTCGCAGTAAGAATACCGGGATATTTTTGAACGGATGAGAGGGATTATCAATGACCAAGAAAAAAGAAACAACAGGAGCGGTCAGTCTCTGGGTAAGGATCAAAGAACCGCTGATGAAATATGTATTTCTGGCAGCAGCCTGCGTGTCCATTCTGGCGGTAGCGCTGATCTGTGTTTTCCTGTTCAGCAACGGTATTCCGGCGATTGCCAAGATCGGACCGTTTAACTTCCTGCTGGGCCAGAAATGGAAGCCGGGCAACAACATTTACGGAATCTTCCCCATGATCGTAGGCAGCATTTATGTGACTGCGGGGGCAATTCTGACAGGAGTTCCGGTAGGCTTTCTGACTGCTGTGTACCTGGCAAAGTTCTGTCCGGAGAAAATTTATAAAGTATTTAAGCCTATGATTGATCTGCTGGCAGGTATTCCGTCGGTTGTATATGGCTTCTTCGGAATGGTTGTGATCGTTCCTTTCGTCAGACAGGTATTCGGAGGGAAAGGAAGCAGTATCCTGACAGCTTCTCTTCTTTTGGGAATGATGATCCTGCCGACCATTATCAGTGTCTCGGAGGCGGCGATCCGTGCCGTGCCGGAAAGTTACTATGAAGGATCACTGGCGCTGGGGGCGACTCATGAGAGAAGCGTATTTGTAGCGATGATGCCTGCAGCCCGCTCCGGTATTATGGCGGGAGTTATCCTCGGGATCGGGCGTGCGATCGGTGAGACCATGGCTGTGATCATGGTAGCCGGCAACCAGCCGAGAATTACGGGCAATATCCTGAAAGGCATCCGTACCCTGACGGCAAATATTGTCATGGAGATGGGATATGCAACAGATCTGCACAGAGAGGCGCTGATTGCCACGGGAGTTGTTCTGTTTGTATTTATTCTGATTATTAATCTGCTGTTTTCTATTGTGAAAACACGCGGGGAAAGGAACTAGGCCATGAATGTGAATATGAGCGGAGAGGGAGCGGCAGCTGCCGGAAGCGGACTGGGGATCAAGATACCTGGCCTGGTATCCGGAGGGACGGAAGCTCCGGCAGAAAGAGAAACCATCAGCAATGAAGAACTGGAAAAATGACAGGCGATCAACAGACAGACCTGGAAAGACCGGATGAAATCCTACCGCAGAACGCCGGGATCATTTGTCCTGTTTGTTCTGGTTGGACTGGCAGCGCTGCTGACAGCGGCAGTCCTGGTATTTCTGATCGCATATATTCTGGTCAAGGGTGTGCCTTATCTGACACCGGAACTGTTTTCCTGGGAGTATACATCAGATAACTGTTCTGTCGTGCCGGCCATGATCAATACGCTGCTTATGGCTCTGCTGGCATTGCTGGCAGCTGTGCCCTTTGGAATTTTTTCTGCCATTTATCTGGTGGAATATGCGAAGAAAGGAAATTTCCTGGTGAAGGTGATCCGGATCACGGCAGAGACGCTGACCGGTATTCCTTCGATTGTATATGGTCTGTTTGGTATGCTGTTTTTTGTTACGTATCTGAAGTGGAATTATTCGCTGCTGGCAGGTGCGCTGACTCTGGCGATTATGATCCTGCCGGTAATTTTAAGAACGACAGAGGAAGCGCTCCTGGCTGTACCGGATTCGTTCCGTGAAGGAAGTTTTGGACTGGGTGCAGGAAAGCTGCGGACCGTGTTCCGTATTGTACTGCCCTCCGCAGTGCCAGGGATTCTCTCAGGTGTCATCCTGGCAACCGGACGTATCGTGGGTGAGACGGCTGCGCTGATTTATACAGCAGGTTCTGTGGCCAAGATCCCGAAAAATATTTTCAGCTCTACGAGAACACTGGCAGTGCACATGTATGATCTGTCCAACGAAGGACTTCATGTGAATCAGGCTTACGCAACAGCGGTGGTGCTGTTGGTAGTAGTTATGGTGATTAATCTGATTTCTTCCACGCTGGCCAAGAAGATCGCAAAGAAATAGCGGGAAAAGGAGTACCTTTTATGGAAAATAATAAGATGAAAATTGAGCATGTAGATCTGTATTATGGAAATTTTCATGCGCTGAAAGATGTCTCTATGGACATCCCGGAAAAACAGATCACAGCGTTTATCGGGCCTTCCGGATGCGGTAAATCAACACTGTTGAAATCATTAAACCGCATGAATGATCTGGTGGAAGGCTGTAAGATTACCGGCAAAGTGCTGCTGGACGATCAGGATATTTATAAAGATATGGATGTGAACCTTCTGAGAAAGCGGGTGGGAATGGTATTCCAGAAACCCAATCCGTTTCCGATGAGTGTGTATGACAACATTGCGTATGGTCCAAGAACCCACGGGATCCATTCCAGAGCAAAACTGGACGAGATTGTGGAAAAATCACTGCGCGATGCAGCGATCTGGGATGAGCTGAAGGACAGACTGAAAAAGAGTGCGCTGGGACTCTCAGGAGGTCAGCAGCAGAGGCTGTGCATTGCGAGGGCGCTGGCAGTGCAGCCGGAAGTGCTGCTGATGGATGAGCCGACTTCCGCACTGGATCCGATTTCTACGTCAAAAATCGAGGATCTGGCGCTGGAACTCAAAAAACAGTATACGATTGTGATGGTCACACATAATATGCAGCAGGCAGTCCGTATTTCTGACCGGACCGTGTTCTTCCTGCTGGGCGAGGTGGTAGAGACAGGCGATACAGAGCAGCTGTTCTCAATGCCCAGGGATAAGAGGACAGAGGATTATATTACGGGAAGATTTGGCTGATGAATAGATAGGGAAGAGTCCTGGAGAACGATAGGATGATGTTTCGTTTCTCCGGGATTTTTTTATTTCACAGGAAATTGCGTTCTGTGAAATAAAAAGCCTACGGCGGGATGCGCACAGATTACACGGATTGTTCCGTGCTTTGCACTCCCACAATCCCTCCCCCTATATTCGCATATCGTGAAGCTTACGCTCCACTTTTATGCTCATATGGGGGCGTGTCCCAGGGTCTTTCCCCTACCATCGTGCAGGCACAGGTGGGGTTAGACCTTGGGACACTGTAATCGGTATAGGAAAATTACTAACAAAATTCGATATGTTTTCGAAGATAGGGAACAATAGTCATATGGGCAAAAAGAATAAGAAAAGCTATGATAGAAAAAATTACAGTATCAAAAAGGTCTGCCGCTGTGAAAACCTGCAAAGCAGTGAGGGAAAGACTCTGAGACATATCACGGAAGTATCAGTGAGCAGCGGCGCGGGATGCTGTAAAGAATAGGAGAGCACGGATGGAATATGAAGCAATTGTAATCGGCAGCGGTCCGGCGGGACTGAATGCGGCTCTGTATCTGAAGAGAGCCGGGAAACAAGTGGCTGTCATTGAAAAAGAATATGAGGGATACGGTCAGATGGCGGGGAGTGTCCGGGTAGAAAATTATCTTGGCATTCCGGCGCTCTCCGGGGAAGAGCTGGGAGAGAGGTTCCGGGAGCATGCGATATCTGCAGGTGTGCCGATCCTGGAAGAGGAAGTCGTGGAGATTACCGGAGGATGTTCAGAAAGCGGCTGGCAGGTACATCTCTCATCCGGAGACATCCTGAAGACAGAGGTGCTGATCTATGCGGCCGGAACAGTTCCGGGAGAGCTTGGCATTCCCGGAGAAGAGACGTACCGGGGCAGGGGCGTTTCCTACTGTGCTTACTGTGATGGCTCTCTGTATAAAGGAAAAGATGCCGCAGTAGTCGGAGGAGGCGATACGGCGTTGGACGATGCCCTGTATCTTTCAGACTTATGCAGGAAAGTTTATCTGATCCACAGACGGGAAACATTCCGAGGTAATCTGGCCGCGGTGGAACGGCTGAGACAGAAAGAGAATGTGGAGTTCCTGCTGAATGCTTCTTTGCAGGAAGTGTACGGAGAGAAAAAGCTGGAAGGGATCCGGCTGGCTGACGGCAGGACATTAAACGTGAGCGGACTGTTTGTGGCGGTCGGTTCTGTACCGGCCTCAGATCTCATCCGCGATTATGTGGACAGAGATGAAAAAGGGTATGTTGTGGCAGGTGAAGACGGCATCACGACAGCGACCGGACTGTTTGTGGCAGGAGATGTGAGAACAAAAAAACTGCGGCAGATTATCACAGCAGCGTCGGACGGGGCAAATGCGGCATCATCTGCGATTCAATATATAAGATTACAGGTGAAAAAGGAATAATCTGCCTGTTTTAGCTTCCACAGGCCTTCTCAGTTTTTCTCTGCGATCCTGCAAGTGCAGGTGGGAAAGAAATTTGAGTATGGTAATCATAAATACAGAAGAAAATACAGAAGAGGTGACAAGATGAAATTTCAGACAGCAGTCCTTCATGCAGGGAAAAAAGAGCTGGAGACATACGGAGCTACGTTGCCGCCGGTCTACCAGTCCAGTGCATTTGAACAGAAAAGTGCGGAAAACCTGGCCGGGATCTTTGACAATAAAGCGCCGGGATACTGTTATACGAGGGTGGCCAATCCCACGGTGACAGCGTTTGAGACCAGGATCACAAAACTTGAGGGCGGACTTGCGTCCGTCGCCTGTGCATCTGGTATGGCGGCGATTACGAATGCATTCCTGAATATTCTTCAGACCGGGGATGAGATTGTCACGAGCGCAAGCCTTTACGGCGGGACAATTGATCTTTTCCGGGATCTGGAGGCATTCGGGATCCGGACGACCTTCGTGGAAAATAATAACTGGGAGGCGTATGAAACAGCAATCAATCCGCACACAAAGCTGATCTTTGCAGAGACAATCGGCAATCCGGGGCTTGATGTGACGGATATCAGAAAGCTGGCAGATCTGGCACACAGCCATGGCCTGCCGTTGATTATCGATAACACAACGGCGACTTCATATCTGATCCGCCCGCTGGAGCATGGGGCAGACATTGTGGTCAATTCCTCCTCAAAATATATCAACGGAAATAGCAGCGCGATCAGCGGTATTCTGACAGACGGCGGCCATTTTAAATGGAGCCGGGAAAAATATCCGGTACTGGGAGAATATCTGAAATATGGCCCGATGGCGTATGTCGCGAGAATGAGGGCAACCGTGTTTAGAAATTTTGGAGCCTGTCTCTCACCGCAGAATGCATTTTTAAATCTGATGGGACTGGAGACACTGGGGCTGCGCATGGAGCGGCAGTGCAGCAATGCGCTGGGGCTGGCCTCCTGGATCCAGAAAACGTATCCGCAGCTGACGGTCAATTTCCCGGGGCTGGAGAGCAGCCCGTGGCATGAAACGGCGAAGGGAGAGCTGGAAAACGGATACGGAGCGATTTTCACTCTTCGGGCAGGAAGCAAAGAAAAAGCATTTGCGCTGATCAATCATCTGAAGATTGCGCTGAAGGTTTCCAATATCGGGGATACCAAAACTCTGGTGATCCATCCTTCTTCCACGATCAGTCTTCACAGCACGCAGCAGCAGAAAGAAGAGGCAGGAGTTTACGAGGATCTGATTCGCGTCAGCGTAGGAATTGAAGATCTGGAAGATCTGATCGATGATTTCAGACAGGCGATTGAACATATGGAAGAAGAATAAAAAGCAAAGGAGAAAGAAGAACCATGGCAGAGAAAAAACCGGATTATGCATCACTGAAAAAGGGCGGATTTATGAGACAGAAGCAGAAGGGCTATTTTTCTCTCCGT
Organism: uncultured Lachnospiraceae bacterium; assembly: GCA_934371475.1. GTDB lineage: Bacteria > Bacillota > Clostridia > Lachnospirales > Lachnospiraceae > Merdiplasma. The sequence continues at coordinate 92,147 of CAKRNX010000001.1, read as the reverse complement.
CTCCAGGTGGTAGGCGGAAACCTTACTGCGGAAAATATCCGTGTTGTATCGGAAGTGGCCGATGAGTACGGAAAAGGATATGTACATATGACATCCAGGCAGGGAATTGAGATTCCGTTTATCCGTTTTGAAGATATTGAAGAGGTAAAAGCAAAGCTGGCGTCAGGCGGTGTGAAGCCCGGCGTATGCGGACCGAGAGTCCGGACAGTGACGGCGTGCCAGGGTGCGGCGGTCTGTCCGAGTGGCTGTATTGATACATATGAACTGGCGAAAGAGCTGGATGCGCACTACTTTGGCAGAGAGCTGCCGCACAAATTTAAATTCGGTGTGACCGGATGTCAGAATAACTGTCTGAAAGCAGAGGAAAATGATCTGGGTATCAAGGGCGGCATGATTGTAAATTATAAAGAAGAAGACTGCATCCAGTGCGGTGTCTGCGTGAAAGCCTGCCGCGAGAGTGCCCTGCGCATGGAGGACGGAAAAGTTGTCATTGACCGTGAAAAATGCAATCACTGCGGGCGCTGCGTCAAGTCCTGTCCGACCGATGCGTGGGAGGGGGAGAGCGGCTATCTGGTTTCTTTTGGCGGCCTGTTCGGAAATAAGATTTACCGGGGTGAGACGCTGCTCCCGATTATTAAGGACAAAGAGACACTGTTCCGGGTGGCAGACGCAGCCATTGGATATTTTGAGGAACACGCAAAAGCAGGAGAGCGCTTCCGTCTGATGCTGCAGAGGATCGGCGAGGAAGAGTTCAGAAAAGTAATTACGGAGGCGTACAATGGATGAATTGAAATTTGACGAGCAGGTGGATATCACAGACAAGGTCTGCCCGATGACTTTTGTAAAGGCGAAGGTGAGCATGGACGAGCTGGAAGACGGCGAGGTGCTGGCGATCCGGATGAACGACGGAGAACCCGTGCAGAATGTTCCGAGAAGCATGAAGGAAGAAGGGCATAAAATTCTGAAACTGGTCGATAATGAAGATGGAACCTATACGCTTTATGTGAGAAAAGTGGAGGAAGCATAATGGCAGAGCGGATTGGAAAAGATGCGTTTGAGGAAAAAGTGCTGCGAAGCGGACGGCCGGTGGTGGTAGATTTTTATTCGGACTCCTGCATGGCCTGCAAGAAGCTGTCGCCGGCGCTGGCTCAGACGGAGGAGGCGCTGAAAGGCAGCGTTGATTTTTACAAAGTAAATACAGTTTATGAGGAAGAACTGGCAGAACAGTATGAAATCATGGCGCTGCCCACACTGGTTGTATTTGCCGGCGGTGAAGAGAAAGATCGCCGGACGGGAGCGCAGAAACCGCAGGAACTGACGGGGTGGCTGAAGAAATTTTAACCGAAGCAAGTAAGTCCCCTGCTTCAATTGCGAAAAGCAATAGGCAGTGGCTCGCGGGGTGTGCGAAGCACACTTTGGTCAGGAGGAGTGCAAGCTCCTTCTGATAAACTGCGGAGCAGTTATTCGGTTATGAACAAGTAGCAAAGCGGATTGCATAAGGTGCGCAGAAGAACTATGTCATGCAAATGCATGACGCGCACCTTGCTGTTAGCATAGCCTGCTCGCATGGAATGAAAGTTGTGGAAAGTGGAAGAAAAACGGAAAACAGTAAGAAAGAAGAGGAGTTTATATATGCATATTACGGTTGCGGGAAATAAAAAAGAAGTAAAAGAAGGGCTCACACTGCCGGAGCTGATCGAGCTGGAGCAGGTGGAGATGCCGGATTATGTGACTGTTTCTGTGAATGATGAGTTCATTGAGGCAGACAAAAAAGCTGAGACTGTATTAAAGGATGGAGATAATGTAGAGTTTCTTTACTTTATGGGAGGTGGATGCTAAATGGCTCTGACAGATGCACAGATTGAACGGTATTCCCGCCACATTATCCTGAAAGAGGTAGGGGCGAAGGGACAGAAAAAGCTGCTGAACGCCAAAGTACTGATCATCGGAGCGGGAGGACTCGGTGCTCCCGCGGCTATGTACCTGGCAGCGGCAGGTGTGGGCACAATCGGCATTGTCGATGCGGACGATGTGGATCTCTCCAACTTGCAGAGGCAGATTATTCACGGAACGGAGGACGTCGGCAAGCCGAAAGTAATCTCAGCCAGAGAGACGATGGAGCGCATGAATCCGGATGTGAAGGTCAATACATATCATATGTTTGTGGATGCCTCCAATATCCGTGAACTGATCCGGAACTATGATTTTATCATTGACGGAACTGATAATTTCCCGGCAAAATTTCTGATCAATGATGCCTGTGTCATTGAGAAAAAGCCGTTTTCCCATGCGGGAATTATCCGTTTTAAGGGACAGCTGATGACGTATGTGCCGGGAGAAGGTCCCTGTTATCGCTGTGTATTTAAAAATCCGCCGCCAAAGGATGCGGTGCCGACCTGCAAACAGGCCGGTGTGATCGGTGCGATGGGCGGCGTGATCGGCAGTCTGCAGGCGATGGAAGCGATCAAATATATCATCGGAAAAGGAGAGCTTCTGACAGGATATCTTCTGACCTATGATGCACTGAAGATGGAATTTCGCAAGATCAAGCTGCCTTCCGATACCCACAGCTGCGCGGTATGTGGAGATCATCCCACCATCAAGGAACCTATTGACTATGAACTGAATGTATGTGAAGATAAGTGATGAATATGATAAAAAAAGTGATCATCAGAAAACAGGATGTGGAAGCGATGATTGCGCATGCCAGAAAGCAGCTGCCCAATGAGGCCTGCGGACTGATTGCGGGATATGATCAGGAAGATGAGAGAGTCATTGAGAAAGTCTATTATCTGACGAACACAGATGCGTCAAATGAACATTTCTCCCTGGATCCAAAGGAACAGTTGGCGGCGGTCAAAGACATGAGAGCAGCAGGACTGACTCCGCTGGGAAACTGGCATTCCCATCCGGAATCGCCTTCCCGGCCGTCAGAGGAAGACAAGAGGCTTGCCTATGACTCAAAGGCGAGCTATCTGATTCTGTCTCTGATGGAGGAAGAGCCGGTATTGCATTCGTTCCATGTGGAGAATGGCGAGTCAGAGAAGGAAAATCTGGACATTTGTGAATAAAGGCCTGTGATGTCAGAAGTGGGATGACTCTCGGGAGCAGTGGGTTTGCGCCGACCGAAGCGGAGTGCAGATCAAAGAAGAACATGTCAAAATAAACGGTAGAGGAGAGGTGACGCATGTATACAGTGCTGCTTGCTGTGCAGAACAGGACGATCCTGCAGGAAATAAAAAAGCTCCGGATCTGGGGCGAATCAACGGGATTCGAAATCTGTGAAGTCACTTCTGATTTTGAGGGACTGATTGATAAATTAAAGCAGGCAAGGTGTCATCTGGTGCTGCTGGAAGCTGCGCCGGAACATCATGCGCTGACGCTTCTGCAGACGATCAAAAAAGAAAAGCTCTGCAAAGCGGTGGCGATGGTCTGTCAGAACCCGGACTTTAAGACAGTCCGGAAAAGTTTTCTGATGGGAGTGGATGATTATCTGGCCATGCCGTTTGAGATCAGCCAGTTTATTTCTCTGTTCAGTAAAATTGAAAATGCGGAGCATGGAAAAATAGCGGCGGAAATCTGCAGGAAAGAAGAACTGGTCAATTATTTTGATCATGTGGATCATACGATTAAGGAGTATCTGGATGAACTGCTTTATACGGTTCTGACGGAATATAAGGATCTGTCGGAAGCGTTTGCCTATCTCAAGCAGATTATGGACAGCGTGGCGGCGGAGCTGTTTGAACGGTATGACTGGCTGAAGTTTTATTTCCTTGCGGAGGATCTGTTCCCCCAAGGAGGAGAAGATCCGGATTATGATGAATTGGTCCAGAAGAGCATGGAAGATTTTTATTCGTTCTTTCTCGAATTTGCCGAGCTGTATCCGACGCACGGAGAAGGGCTGGATCAGATCCTGCTGTACATACTGAACAGACCGGAAGGCGATCTGAAACAGAAGACGATTTCCGAGGAGCTGTATATCAACCGTTCTTATCTGAGCACAGTATTTGCCGCACAGATACGGGTTAATTTTGTGGATTATGTCAATATGGTCAAGCTCAAGAGGGCGGCCTACCTGCTGAAGCACACGAAAATGAAAGTGATTGATATCGCAGGAGCGCTGGACTATAAAGATATGGGATATTTTCTGAAACGGTTTAAGGCAAAGTACGGCGTAACGCCGTCTCAGTACCGGATCCCCGAAGCGTACGAGTTCCAGATTTAACTGGAGGGGCAAACAAAGAGAGGAAGTATAAAATATGGCGAAGATCTATTGGAAAATCACAGATATGGTTGGAGCAACTCCGCTGCTGGAACTGCGTGAATATGCGGCAGCGAAAGGCTGCAGATCGAGGATCCTGGCGAAGCTGGAATACATGAACCCGGCAGGGTCAGTAAAAGACCGTGTGGCGGTGCGAATGATCGACGAAGCAGAAAAAGCGGGGATTCTGCAAAAAGGTGATGTGATCATTGAGCCGACTTCCGGCAATACGGGGATTGGTCTGGCCTGTGTGGCTGCTGAGCGGGGATACCGCCTGATCATTACGATGCCGGAAACGATGAGCATGGAAAGGCGGATGCTCTTGTCTGCATATGGTGCAGAACTGGTGCTGACTCCTGCTGCCAAGGGAACAAAAGGTGCGATAAAAAAAGCGAATGAGCTGGCAGAAGAAATGGGAGGCTTTGTGCCCAGCCAGTTCAGCAATCCATATAATCCGCAGGCACATTATGATACGACAGGACCGGAAATCTGGCAGGATACGGAGGGAAATGTGGATGTATTTGTGGCCGGGGTAGGTACCGGAGGCACAATCACCGGAGTCGGAAAATACCTGAAAGAGAAGAATCCGGCTGTCAGAATTGTGGCAGTGGAACCGGCGGGATCCCCTGTCCTGTCAGACGGACTGCCTGGCAGTCATAAGATTCAGGGTATCGGAGCGGGATTTGTTCCGGATACGCTGGATATGGATATTTATGATGAGATTATTGCGGTGAGTGATGAAGATGCGTATCAGACATGCAGGGATCTGGTAAAAACAGAGGGCGTGCTGTGCGGTATCTCTTCCGGCGCGGCGCTGTATGCGGTGAAAGTGCTGGCTGCCAGTCCGGAATACGCAGGAAAAACAATCGTGGTGCTGATGCCGGACGGCGGAGAAAGGTATCTTTCCATGGGAGTATTTGACCGGAAATTATGACTTGACAGGATTACAGATTGTGGGAGTGCGAAGCACAGATGTGGATAGATTTTTTGACATCGTAATCTAAATAATAAAAAAGAATAGAACTAGAAATAAAGCGAACGCTTTTCATGACAGGAAACTGTTGTGGGAGGCGTTTTTTAATCGGAACAGATATGTCCCCTGCTTCAATTGCAAAAAGCAACAGGCAGTGGGTGGAGACTATGCAGTCTGCCCGCGCAAAATAAAAAGTTGTGCTGCCAGAATAGTGGCTTACGGAATGTGCAACACACACTTTTTTATTTCACAGGAAATTGCGTCCTGTGAAATAAAAAGCCTCCGGCAAGATGCGCAGCTCGCAGAGAAGAAGCCTGCTCGCGCGCGGAACAAAAGCTGTGCTGCCGAAGTTGTAGCCCGCGGGGTGTGCAAAGCACACTTTTGTTCTTTTGCAGGAAAGTGTGCCCTGTAAAATAAAAAATATGGAAATTTGTCTGAAAAAATTAACATGGAAAATATTCTGTACTTTTTCCATAGATATCCGGAGAAAAATCAATAGAATGGACATTAAAATAAAATCAATACTTCAGGGGGAGTGTGATGGTATGCCGCCAATAATTGACCGACAGAAATGTATCAAATGCAAAAGATGTGTTCAGATCTGTCCGCTGGATGTGTTCCGGGCAGGAAAGCAGCCGGGAGAAATTCTGATCAAATATCCGTATGAATGCTGGCACTGTCTGGCATGTAAGAAAGAATGTCCGGCAGGGGCAATTTCCATGCGTTACCCGCTATCACATATGATGTATACAATGGATGTGCCGGAGGAAAAAACAAATGAGTGAGAAAAGCAAAATCATAAAAACGGACTTCCTCATTATCGGAGGCGGGATCGCAGGTCTGGAGGCTGCACTGACAGCGGCAGGTCTCGGCGTTGATGTGGCAGTAGCGGAAAAGGCAGATACCAGACGGTCCGGAAACGGAGCAAACGGCAATGACCATTACATGTGCTACATTCCCGAGTGCCACGGGACAGATTTTGATCTTGTGATCAGCCAGATCCGGGAGACAATGGAAGGACCCTGGCAGGATCTGGATCTATTGCGTTACATGATGCGCCGCAGCTTTGAGATTGTGCAGGAATGGGAGAGCCTGGGGATCCGTATGAGGCCGACAGGAACCTACCGTTTTGAGGGCCATGCGATGCCGAACCGGCAGAGATATCATCTGAAATACGACGGCGCAGACCAGAAAAAAATACTGACAGAGACGGCGTTGAAAAGGGGCGCCAGGATTTATAACAAGGTATTTATCAATGATATTCTGAAAAATAAAGAAGGGCGCGCCGTGGGAGCAGTCGGATTTTCTATTCAGGAGGATGACCCGGAACTGGTTGTGTTTCAGTGCAAAGCGGTTCTGGTTGCGACAGCGCAGGCAATGCGGCTGTATCCGCACGGAAATCCCACCTATATTTTTAACACGCACAGCTGTCCGGCAGCGGCCGGCGGTGCGGCGATTGCGTACCGGGCAGGTGTAAAGCTGATTAATCTGGATGTTCCGTATATTCACGCCGGGATCAAAGGATTTCACCGGTCAGGCAAGGCGACCTGGATCGGAGTCCTGTCAGATATCAATGGAAAATCGATCAGCCCGTTCTGCCAAAAGCCAAACAGAGAGACCGGGGATGCCATGATGGATATCTGGCCGACGATCTTTGGGGAAAGGCTGGCGAATGGTACGGGGCCGACCTATATGAACTGCACGCAGTGTACACCGGAAGATCTTGCGTATCAGGAACGTGCTTTTGAGAGCGAAGGAATTGATTCGATCACGGATTACTGTCATCAGAGAGGCATTGATCTGTCAAAAACTATGGTAGAATTTGGCAGCTACGACTATTCTCTGGGGCAGAGAGGGATAGAGATCGACATTCATGCAGCGACGAATGTACCGGGGATCTATGCTGCGGGAGTCTGCTGTGGAAATGTCCGCGGAAATATCACAAATGCGTCTGTCTGGGGAAAAACAGCGGCAGAATGTGTAGCGGAGTATATCAGGACTGTGCCGGAGGAGTCAGTGGAGAGCCATCCGCTGATCAGGCAGCGTCAGAAACAGTACGAAACGTATATGAACAGAGAAAACGGTGCTGACTGGCTGGAAGCAAACTCAACGCTGCAGCAGATTATGGGAGATTATGTAGGACTGAAGGTGCGGTCAGAGGATATGCTCCGCGCAGGGATCAAGTATCTGAACGATCTGAGAGACTATACACTGGCTGAAATTTCCTGTGAGGACTCCCACCAGCTGATGCGGGCGATGGAAGTGTTGGATCTGATTGATCTGGGGGAAGCAGTTGCCCTGACTTCGGAAAACAGAAAAGAAACTAGAGGACATCATCACCGTGTGGATTATACATATACCAATCCGCTGCTCAACAATGTGTTCCAGACGATTTACCGGGATGAGAGTGGGGAGACTCATATGGAGTTCCGGCCAATGAGAATGAGATAGAGTCAGGATGGAGGAAAAAGTATGATTGTCTTTATTAATCAGGACAGATGTATCGGATGCGGAGTGTGTGCGGACAGGTGTCCGCTGGATACCATAAGAATCAGTGAAAGCGGACAGGCGTTCATTGCCTACCCGGATGACTGCATGACCTGTTACGTCTGTGAGAGAAAATGTCCTGTCGGCGCAATTGAGGTAGATCCGCATAAAGAAGTTCTGCCACGGGTATATGAGACAGAGGCTGCCGGAAGAACAGAAATTTCCGGGAACTGACGGATGGAGGAATACAACAGTGTACTTTAACGAAATAGAAGAAATTAAAACAGATCTGCTGGTTGTAGGCGGAGGTCCGGGAGGGCTTTGGAGTGCAAACCAGTTTAAGACGAGAAATGCCGGTAAAGATGTGCTGATTGTTGATAAAGGACCGAAAGACTGGGGCGGACTGATGTCCCTTTCGGGAGGAGATTTTGATGCGATTATGCCGGACGAAAATGTGGATGATTGGGTCAGGGATCTGGTGTACTACTGGGATGGGCTGTGCGATCAGGAAATGATGGAAGCGCTGATCGGAGGTATTTATGACCGGTTTCAGGATTATCTGAGCAGGGGCTGCGAGTATCTGAAGGATGAAGATGGAAAATTTCACGGAGTGCCCCAGCGTCATCTGGATCATTACAAACTTTATGTCACAAAAGAAAAAGGATACGGCGGAGAGAGACTGACAAATGCACTGGTAAACTGGGCGAAGGAGCTTGGCGTGCGCCGGATGGGCAGAGTACAGATCACGGATCTGATTAAAAAAGAGGGACAGATTGTCGGTGCTGTCGGATTTCACAGCGTGGAAGGAACGGCATACATCTTTCATGCGAAGGCAGTCGTTCTTGCCTGTGGAATGGCGGGATGGAAACCCTCCTATATGAAGAATACTTCGACCGGTGAATGGGTCGATATGGTGCTGCGGGCAGGCGTGGAAGTATCCAATTTTGAGTTCGGACGCGTCTGGAATACGCCAAAAGAGTTTTCATGGGAGGGACAGACAACGTTTCTGCCGCTTGGAGCAAAGTATGTAAACAAAAATGGCGAAAATTTCATGAAACGATATTCGCCGAATTTCGGGGATAATACGGATCCCCATTATGTGACGCTTGGCATGACAATGGAAGCGAGAGCGGGACGGGCTCCGATTTATTTTGATATCAGTAATCTGGATCAGTCCAAGATTGATGTCATCAAACCAAAACATGGCTGGCAGGCACTGAATTACCAGAAGATGAAGGAACTCGGAACTGATTTTTTCAGAGACAGAATTGAGTGGAATCCGCAGCTGATGTGCAGCTTTGGGGGAATGGTGGTGGATCTGGGACACCGCACAAATATTCCGGGGCTTTATGCGGTCGGAGACTGTACCTGCCTGGATCCCGGCGTGTATATCGGCGGTTTCGGTCTGTCTACAGCCGCGCAGGGCGGATATCTGACCGGAAATACAGTGACAGAGGATCTGGAGAGCAGGATCCGGGAGATATCTTTTGAACGAAGTGAGGCGCAGCAGTATATTGATACTCTGGAAATGCGGATGCAAAAAGAGGGAAGTACACCAAAGGAAGTGCTCAGAAAAATCCAGGAAATTGTATTTCCCTATGAAGTATGTATCATAAAGTCAGAAAAAAGCCTGGCAGAAGCGGCAGAGAAACTGGCGGCTCTAAAAGAAGAAATGGAACATATGCGGGCAGAAGATCCGCATGAACTGTTAAAGCTGGTGGAAGTGAGGGGAATTTATACGGCAACGGAACTCTTTATCCGTGCTTCCAGAGAGAGGACAGAATCGCGCGGAGGCCATTTCCGGGAAGATTATCCGACCTATCGGGATGAGGAATGGCTGGCATGGCTGGTATTTCGCAGAGAAGGAAGCGATCTGGTCAGCTATAAAAAACCGGTTCCGCTGGAGCGCTATAAGTTTCCGCTAGAGCGTCATTATTCCGATAATTTTAATTTTACTCTGGCCGGGTAATTTCCGTTTTCAGGGAAAACAGAACAGAAAATATACAGAAAGAATGGGCAGAAATATGGAGAAAAAACGTGCTTCGGGGAATTTCACGAAAGTGTTCCTTGATATCATCAATTACAGTGCTTTTCCGATTATTTTAATTATCATCTGGCAGAAGGCGGTGATGGACGGCAGTGTCTCAAAGCTTCTCCTGCCGGCACCGGTCAGTGTGTGGCAGAGTTTTCTTTCGCAGTGCCAGTCAGGACAGCTGCCGAAGGATGTTCTGGCGAGCCTTTCCAGCGTGCTGCGCGGCTATGCGGCAGGTGCGTTGCTGGGGCTGGTGTTTGGCGTTGTGATGGGGATCTTTTCGCGTGTCAATAAATTTTTTGCCATTATTTTTGACGGCGTTCGCCAGATCCCGGGACTGGCCTGGTTTCCGCTGATTATTTTATGGTTCGGAATCGGGGATACGGCGAAAATTGTACTGGTAGCAAGAGGCGCTTTTTTCCCTGTTCTGGTAAATACGATCAAAGGTGTTCAGAATACGAATCCCGCCTATCTGGATCTGGTCAGACTGTACAGGGTAACGAAGAAAGATGTCATTACAAAAATCTATATTCCATCTGCGCTTCCGTTTGTCTGCACCGGTCTGCGTCTTGGAGCCGGAATGGCCTGGACGTCTGTTGTTGCGGCAGAAATGATGGGAGCGACAAGCGGTCTGGGATTTCGGATCACAACAGCCCAGCAGCTGTTAAAATCGGATATTATGCTGGTGGATATTATTGTGATTGGTGTGCTTGGATGGCTGCTGGATAAGGGCCTTGGCAAGCTGACAGAGCGGTTTGAGACCTGGAAGGCATGAGGATAGGAGGAAAAGGACATGGATCAGCAGTCGGACAAGAAGATTGTCATCAGGGGACTGAATAAATATTATCAGGTGAACGGTGAAAAACATTTTGTGCTGCAGAATGTGAATCTGACAGTAGAGCCGGGAGAATTTATCAGCATCATAGGGCACAGCGGCTGCGGCAAGAGCACGCTGCTGCGGATTATCGCAGGACTTGAGGAATATGAGGGATCTATCTGTCTGGGCGATCAGGAGATTAAAGGACCGGGAACTGACCGTGGCATGATTTTTCAGGATCACCGTCTGCTGCCCTGGCTGACTGTGCATGACAACCTGGAGTTTGGCGTATATGGAGAGGCAAAGGAGGCGCGGGAGCAGAAAATCCGCGAGCTGATCCATCTGGTGTCGCTGGACGGGTTTGAGAAAGCCTATCCCCGGCAGCTTTCGGGTGGTATGGCGCAGAGAGCTTCCATTGCACGCGCGCTGATGCATAATCCGCAGGTGCTGCTTCTGGATGAGCCGTTTGGGGCACTGGATGCCCTGACCAGGATTCAGATGCAGAAGGAGATGCTCAGGATCTGGAGAGAAGAGCAGAAGACGATGATCCTTGTCACACATGATATCGACGAGGCTATTTACCTGAGTGACCGGATTATCATTCTCGGAAACCGGCCGGCGAATGTACAGAGCGTGATATCGTGCAAAGAACTGGGACATACACGCAACCGTGCGAGCGAGAATTTTGGCTATGTAAGAAGAAAGGTTTACAGAAAGTTCTTCGGTGAAGTAGAAGAACTGACAGATTATGTGATCTGATCTGGAGCGTGTTTGAAAAAACATTTCCGCGATCTGCAATCCCCACTTTGCGGTATATTTTGCCCTTATTCGGTTGACGTAGCCCCGCTACGCCGCCCTCATTCGGGCGAAATCTCCCACAAACTGGAACTCGCAGCTCACGAAAAGCCTTTTTCAAACACGCTCTTGGCCTTCTGCGCACCTCGTAGCAAGAATGCCGGAGCATTCCTGAATCCTGAACTGGAATTTGAGGAAATAATTCAGACAATATTCCATAGCAATTTCCGGACAGATAGGGTATAAACAATCTCATAACACAGATGCGGAAAATTCCGGAATAGAAACAGCATCAGAGACGAGGAGGAGTCATTATGAGAAAAGAAAGAATTTTGAAACTGGCAGTAATTTCATTCGCAGCGGCAGCTGTGATGACGGTAGCAATTTCGGTACAGGCACTGGCAGATGAAGATACGAGAGTCCTGCGTTTTGGGTATACAGCTGTAAATTCCGATGTGCTTCCGGGTCTTGCAGGAATTGCCCTGCAGCAGGGATATTTTGAGGAAGAACTTGGAAAGGTCGGGGCAGAGTTTGAACCGGTTCCGTTCGCAAAGGCAGGACCTGCGATCAATCAGGCGCTGGCCAGCAGCGAAATCGATGTGGGAAATATGGGTGATGTGCCTGCCGCCGTGGCAAAGGCAAACGGTGCGGATACGGTGCTGATTGATGCACAGCCGTCTGATTACTCCACACATCTGATCATCAAAAATGATCTGGATATTTCTGAAGTTTCAGAACTGAAAGGACACACAATAGCGGTGCAGACAGGAAGCTATATGCAGAGGATTCTGTATCAGATCCTGGAAGCCAACGGACTGAGCCCGGATGATGTAGAACTTGTCAATATGTCTGAAGTGGATGCGGCGAATGCGATTGCAGGAGGAAGCGTGGATGCAGCGGCTGTCTCTGAGCTGAAAGGTGTGACACTGGAACAGAGCGGAAGCGCAAAGCTGTTATATGATACAGAGGGCGTGGCAGAGTTTGCAAGAATTACCTCATGGGTAGCGCGCACAGAATACGCGGAGGAAAACGGAGATGTTCTGACAGCATATTTCAAGGCGCTGGAACGGGCGCAGGAATACGTAAAAGAGAATCCGGAGTCCCTGAGAGAGATCTATATTCAGTCAGGAACAAGTGAAGATCTGATTGATATCGTCTATCCGACCCCGGAAGATTACTGCACAACAGTCGGAGCAACAGAAGAGACCCTGAACAATTATCAGTCTGTGGTACAGTTCTTAAAGGATTACGAACTGATTGAGACAGAGTTTGCAGTCAGCGACTGGTATGACGGATCATTTTATGAAGCCTCTCTGACAGACGCTCAGTAACAGAAAATTCAGAAATAAAGCGGACGCTTTCCATGGCAGGAAACTGCTGTGGGAGGCGTTTTTTATGTGCAGCCTGCTCGCGCGCGGGACAAAAGCTGTGCCGCCAAAGTTGTGGCCCGTGGGGTGTGCGAAACACGCTTTTGTTCATAGGAAATTTGTCTGACAAAATTCCTATGGAAAAAATAATACTGATAATCCATAGCAAAATAGTATGAGAAACGATATAACAGTACCAAGATATTTGAGAGCAATGAGATATTTTCTCAGTTTCAGACGCGTAAAGCGCTGAGCATGTTTGAAAAAGGTTTTTGTGAGCTGCCATTTTCGGTTTGTGGAAATGTTCTTCAAACACGCTCTAAGCTGTGGAAAATTCGCTTTGCGGAGGAGGGCATTATGAAGGAAGAGAAGAGAAAACAGGCTGCTGCGGCAGAGAACGTGGTGACAACAGGGAAAGTTCATCTGAGCGATCTCTGGAAGACAGAAGACTGGCTTGCGGTGTGGATCGGATTTATCATTATCGCAGTCGCTTCTTTTGCGGTACTGACCGGCGCATTCGATTTCAGTGCAGCAAAATTCAGTACCTGGGGCAATGGAACGAGCTTTTTTGACCAGCTGAATGCAGGGCTGATCGGAAAACTTGTGCTGACAGCGGCAGTGCTCGGTGTACTGTTTGTGGTGGGAAATAAACTGAAAGGAGTGTCTGTGAAAAAATACCTTCCGGCTTTTGTGGGACTTTTTCTTCTGGCAGTTTTGGTGAGATTTATCAGCGCGGAATACACATTAAACCGTTATCTGGAATGGGCATTTTTCGCGATTCTGATCGGTCTTGTAATCACTAATACGGTAGGTGTTCCGGAATGGCTGAGACCGGCGATCCAGACAGAGTTTTACATCAAGGCCGGACTGGTGATCATGGGATTTTCCGTACTGTTTTCGAATATCGTCAATTTTGGATTATACGGACTCGGAATTGCTTGGATTGTCACACCGATTGTCATCATTTTCATGTGGTGGTTCGGAACCAGGGTGTTAAAGATTGATAACAAACCATTTGTGATTACTATGGCAACGGCAACTTCTGTCTGCGGTACTTCAGCAGCGATTGCAGTTGGTGCAGCCAGCAAGGCAAAGAAAAATGATCTTTCACTCACAGTATCTATCTCTATTATTTTTACCGTGCTGATGATGGTATTTGAACCGGTTCTGATCCGTGTGACCGGGCTCGGTGAAGTGATGGGCGGCGCATTGATCGGCGGTACTGTAGACTCCACAGGTGCGGTAACAGTGGCAGGTACGGCTCTGGGTGAAACAGCTCAGACGGTGGCGGTGCTGGTGAAATCCATCCAGAATATTCTGATCGGATTTATCGCTTTTGCCGTGGCAGTCTTTTTTGCCACAAAAGTTGAGAACAATGGAAAGAGCGGAAGCAGAAAAATAGGTACCTCAGAAATCTGGTACAGACTTCCGAAGTTCATTCTTGGTTTCTTTGCGGCTTCCCTGATTGCATCATTCGTGTTCCTTCCGGCTGTCGGAAAAGAGAATGTCTCAGCAATCAACAGTGTGCTGGATCAGTATAAGAACTGGGCGTTTGTCCTGGCATTTACCAGCATTGGTCTGGATACCAATTTCCGTGAAATCAAAGAACAGTTCCAGGGCGGAAAACCGCTGACACTGTATATCGTGGGACAGCTGTTCAATATTGTGCTGACATTTGCGGCAGTGTATCTGCTCTTAAGCGGAAAGTTCTTCCCGCTGCCGAATCTGGCATCATAAGATGCAGAATGTCGGAGTTGTCGCCGACCGAAACGGAGTGCAGATGCAGAAGGTGCGTAAAAAAATATGTCATGCAGATGGATGATACATACCTCGCAGCAAAAATGCTGGAGCATTCTTGAATAGCGGTCTGCACAGTCTGTGGTTCGCAGGGAAATTGTGAATGGTATCGCTGAAAAAATAAGTAAAAGTGAAAACATGAAAAAGGTGACAGGTATGAAGAAAAAGACAGAAAAGAAGAGAAACTGGTTTCGTATGATAAATGGCACAGTGCTGATACTGACTGTCATTGCCGCAGTGTATATTATGGCAAACGGCATGGGACTCATTGACAGCCTGGACTTCGGAGCAGGTGCATATTATTATGCGGACATCCCAAACTTTTCGAATTATGTCGATGGAACAAGGTATACTTCACCGGTGCCCATGTGGGGGCTGATTGCACTGTTTCTGGTCTGGGGCTTTTTGATGTATAAGCTCTGGGGATGGGTAGAAAGAAAAAGTACACGGGCCAAAGCGTAAGACAGTTTATGAAAGAATGAATCTCCTGAGTTGTTCTGCCGCTGCGCAGAAGAAATATGCCATGCAGATGCATGACGCGCACCTCGCAGCAAGAATGCCGGGGCATTCTTGAACCCGAATTACCCGGATTGTTACAGGCATGCAGGCACAGGCAGGATCAGACTTTTTGACACTGTAATCCCAATAATAATATAGAAGAATGAGAGATGTGTATGGAATAAATCCGCGCATCTCTTTTTATGTTGAGGAAAATTACTGACTCAGCCTGTTCGCGTGCGGAATATCGCACTTAAAATTTACTTTGATTTTACATCCGCGGGATACTTGATTTTACAATGCCGGAATACAATAAAAACGCAGTATGGAAAAGAATGCCGGGGTATTCTTGAAAAAATCACAGAACAAAGAAAATAGAAGACGGAAGGGTTTGAGTATTATGCGGAATCGTTTTGACGAACAGCTTGCACAGCTGAATGAAGAAATTATCACCATGGGAACCATGATTGAGCAGGCGATTGAGTCTGCGGTAGATGCACTGATCCATCAGAATGCCGAGGAGGCGAGAGCAGCGATGGAGGGCGATCGGGATATCGATCAGCAGGAGAGACAAATTGAGAATCTCTGCCTGAAACTCCTGCTGCAGCAGCAGCCGGTAGCCAGAGACCTGCGTGTGATTTCAGCAGCACTGAAGATGATCACAGATATGGAGAGAATTGGAGATCATGCGGTGGATATTTCAGAACTGACGGTTATGATGGCAGATACTCCATATATTAAAAAACTGACCCATATTGAACAGATGGCCAAGGAGACGATGGTGATGCTGATTTCCAGTCTGCAGGCCTATGTGGAGAAGGATCTGGAGCGGGCGAAAAAAGTAATCCGCCATGATGACGTGGTAGATGATCTGTTTAACCGTGTAAAGGAGGAACTGATTGTGCTGATCCGCGAGAATGCAGATAACGGAGAGCAGGCGGCAGATCTTCTGATGGTAGCCAAATACTTTGAGCGTATCGGAGATCATGCTACAAATATTGCCGAGTGGGTGATTTTCTCCATCACCGGACAGCATAAGATGTGAGGCGATTATGATGGAACGACTATATCATGTTTCAGAAAAACTTCATGACATAAGCCATGTGCAGACTGCGTGGATCTTTCTTGTTGTGAATATTGTGTTCTGGTGCCTGGCAGCGCTGGGTGCTTCGGCGCTGGCGGTGGAGGCCGTTAAGGGAACACTTCACGGCGGTCAGACTGTGATTTTCTGTGCGGTGGGATATACCGGATTTTTTGTGGGATTTCTGGGGGGCGCCTGGTTTCTCGCGAACAGATAACCGATCAATGATAACAGGAAATCTGCACTCGGTTCGGGGTGACGCAGCTGACAGGAATAAAAATGAAATACCCCGCTTTCTTAAGGACTGTACACACACAGTAAGTGAGAAGCGGGGTATTTTGATTTACTGAACTTCCCGTATCAGGCAATACTGCTTGAGCGGGAAATTTTTTTTGAGAACGCCGTAAAGTTTGAAGCCAAACTGCTGGTAAAATTCCAGATTTTTTTCGTTGTGGGTCTCCAGGGAGATCATCATCCGGTGTTTTTCGGCGTAGGCAATAGCCTCGTTCATCAGTTCAGCCGCGATCCCGTGATGCTGCATGGCAGGGTTCACTGCCAGATAAATAATATGCAGTCGGTTGTCCTGATGCAGCTGGGAGGTCCAGCTGGAGTTCAGGTAGTCTCCTCCTTTCATGAAATTGGAGAAAGTCTTCAGGGAGGGATCCTCCTTGATCAGACAGGCATCTGTCATTAGCGTGGCCTTGGCTTCAGAAAGATAAAACTGAAACACATTATAGGGTTCCGCTTCATCAGAAACCACCAGCAGCCCGTTGAGTTCGGGGGAGTCTGCAAAGATTTCACACGTCTCAAAAAACTCATCCATATCACAGTGGAAAAGCTCCGGCATCAGACGTTTGCGCACGTCCGGATCCGGGATGAGCGTTTCATAGAGAGGGTCATGACAAAAGCACAGATTCAGCATCTGCTCCAGCTTGGGCAGATCTTCTTTTTGTACGCGGTATAATCGATCGCTGTCCATAATTACATTAACTGGCGCCGAAAAGCGCTGTTTATCCTTTCTGTTATATAAAATATTCTCTCAGTACCTGGCAGATCTGTTCGATGTTCTCAGATAAGAGCCGGTACTGTCTGTCGCAGACTTTCATAAGTCCTGCAATCTCGGGTGAGCAGTCCGCTTCGCTGCCCGAAGCTTCTTTTTGCAACAGGCTTTTGACGAGATCATAGAGATCTTCGTGTCCTGCCAGCCTTTGATAACCCCATTTCAGACGTTCTTTTGGCTGATGCAGCATGGAGTCTGTGAAATGGTGGTACACTTCCCGGTCAAACATGAAAGCATACGCATTGTTGTCCACCTGATAGAGTTTGCGCAGAGCAGAAGAAATACTGTGCTCTTCCAGGTTGCGGATGCAGCCTTCCAGCAGACGGATATTCTGACCGAGGATTTCATGGGTGCAGAATACATTTCCATACCAGTCAATCCGGACAAAGGTATCCTGCTCCTTTTTAAATGACTGTAATGCGCCGCGTTCCAGTCCGCGGGTTTGCACGAACAGTTCTTCCGCTTCCCGGCTGCGTCCGTTCCGGAGATGATCCAGGTAAAGCTGATTGCATTCCCGGATATGTACATAGTCATGTTCTGCTTTTTCCACGGCGGAGGAGAGCAGAGCGGATGCGGTTGCAAGACTGTTTTCCAGCTCCGGGTGGACGCCCTGCTGGCGGATGTAGGACTGCAGTTCAGCAATGCCGTTCGCAAGCCGTTCAAACAGTGGTGAAAAACACAGCGGAACCACCGCTGTCTGATCCAATGCATGAACCAGCAGAGCAAAAAGCTCATGGTGCAGCCGGTAGACACGTTCATCATAAAAACTGTCATTATCGAACTGAGAGTGATAGTGGGTCTCCATAAAACTGCCGCCGGTAAAATCGTTGACCATCGATGGAATACCTGAGATGGCGATGGAAAAATCGTCAGACCATGTCTCAATCGGAGCAGTGACGGCGGGATCCTCCGGATAGGCTCGGGTCAGGACAGGCAGATCTGACAGAAATTCCTTCAGGTAGGAAGTATATTCATAGCAGCTGCGGATGCGGGCCCTGGTGCCGTGGGCAAGCGCGGGCAGTTCAAAATTCAGATCAGCAATAACTTTTCCCACCCATTCGGGATGGGCGGTAAATACCTGCTCATAGGCACCGGTTGACCAGTCGAAGACCGAATCAATGACGCCCCATTCTTCTGCGGCCATAGCGCAGAACACCAGCGTGTTGTGCGGCCGGTATCCGCTGTCAGTCAGTGCCTTTGCGATGCCAAGCATCATGGCAATGGCGGTGTTGTCATCCTGAAATCCGGAGAAATAGGAATCATAGTGAGCGGAAAGCATAATCATCCGATCAGGATGAATGCCGGGGATCATGCCTACGATATTGTAGGTGGTACAGTCGGGCATGATGCGGCTGAAAGCGTCCAGGGTAACAGAAATCTCTCCGCCCTGTTCCGCCAGCAGAGATTTCAGCAGTGCGGCATCCTTTCTGGAAATGGAGAAAGCGGGCGCGCTGGACGGCCCTGCAATATCCTGGGCATTGAGGGCTTCCTCGTCAAATTCACCATATCCTCCGTCCTGGACGGCGATCAGTGCGCTGGCACCTTTCAGATGCGCCTGATAGACCGGATAATTGATCCACCATTCATCACGCTGGTTGATATCTGCCAGCACAAGCTTGCCGGTTACATCCCGGTCCTGATAATCTTCTTCAGTTCCGCGGCCCAGATACACAAGGGAAAATGCAGTGGAGCCGTCTGTAATAAATTCTGTCTGGTATGCGCCCAGCTGGATCTGATGAGATGTGCCATCGGCATCTGTACAGGTGAGGACGGCTCTCTGAAATTCCCAGCCGTCGGCTTTGATGGCGTCTTTATGTACCTGCTGCAGACCGATAGCTGTCATTTCCCGGAGCAGCATCTCGCCGGTCTCGTATTCAGCCACAGAGCCGGAAGGGCGGTAGCCCAGCACAGGATTGGAGCGGAATTGTTCCATCTGTTTGGCCAGCTGATAAGAATAAGCGGTATCAATGTGATCCAGGATCTGTTTCTGCGTGTTCATTCGGTCACCTTCTTAATATGTCGTTTTGTGTATCATAGCACTAAAAGGTGCAAAAAACCAGAGAAAATAGCAGAAGGAGAAAAGCTTTTACCGAAACATCAGATGGGAAAGTGACTCCCATCTCTGCAATCCTGCCGGGGCATTCTTGAATCAGAAATAAAGTTATGCATTGTATTTGGATAATTGAAGATTACGTTGAGAAAAATTGGCCGAAATGTTATACTAAAATGCCGGAGCATTTTTGAAACTGCGGAAGATTTACGTAAGCTGTACCGGGAAACAGGCAGTCACGGAGCTGCCGGAAATTTACAGGAGGGAAGGTTATGATACTTTATGTAGTGGGGATTTTGGAGCAGATACTGGAGAATATTGCAAATGTGGCGATACTTCTTTTCGAATTTATCGGTGTGGCGATTATCATCTGGAGCGGCGTGACCGGCTTTATCAAATGGCTGCACCGGGCAGGGGATACGGGGGTTTATCTGGCCAGAGGCCTGTCGATGGGACTGGAGTTCAAGATCGGCAGTGAGATCCTTAGAACGGTGATTGTCCGCGAGTGGAGTGAGATTGCTCTGGTGGCCGGCATCATTGCCCTGCGTGCGGCGCTGACATTCCTGCTGCACTGGGAGATCAAGGAAGAGGATCGGATCGGGAAAAAAGAGGAGTGAAACGGGCTGCCTGCAGACTGGAACAGTTAGCGCTGACTCGCTGCGCTTCCTGCTTGGCCCGTGCGCCAGTTAGCTGCCATTCGCGCTTACTCGCCTGCGGCTCAGACAGTGCGCTCGGTGGCAGCAGCTAGCACAGGCCTCCCGACGGAATGCTCGCTATGGATCAGCGTGATTCTGTTCCAGTCTGCAGGCAGCCTCATAATTTAACTGGGTCACCCAGTATTCTGATAGCTTATCATGTCGTATACAGCGTCACCCCGTGTGTCTGATAGTAGTTCCGGTATTCATCCCTGATGCACTCATTGGCGATCACGTAAGGGATCGCATCGAGGTCGCACAGATATGTAAAGGTGCGTTTATCATACTTTCCCTCACTGGCCAGCATATAGATTTTGCTGGTGTTCTCTAACAGATAGTGAAACAGCTGCAGCTGTGCATGGTTGATGATCGAGTAACCATTGTACAGATCAATGCCGTCCACGGTAAAAAATGCCTTGTCAAAAAAGAGCTTGCTCAGACTCTGCAGCGTATAGTCATCCAGTGTCTCAATGTGATTGGTCACGCGGTGAACCGTCCCACCCAGCAGAAAGGTCGTAATACGCGGATTGCGTGCCAGCTCCAGCACACCGGTAATATTGGTCGTGACTACCGTGACATTTTTCCGGTTGCTGTTATTGAGATGACGGCACAGAAGCGTACATGTTACACCGGCTCCGATAAACACAATGTCATTGGAGTGGATGAAATCCACTGCCTTGGCGGCAATGGCATTTTTATACTGATACTGAGGCGTGTTGACGTAATCAGGCAGAGTCAGTCCGCTGATCACGTCATTGCCGCCGGAAACAGATGATACAGCGGCAGGAGTCTCTGTATGGCTGATTACCTGCGCTCCTCCGTGGGTCCGTAACAGCAGGCCGCGCTCGGAAAGAGTATTCAGATCACGACGGATTGTGGCAAGGGAAGCATCTGTAAGGTCACACAGAGACTGGGTTGTTGCCACATGATTTTCTGAAAGATAATCCAGAATTTTTTTTTCTCTTTCTACAGCTAACATACAGTTCCTCCATTCTGAAATCCGGTATTTGTCCAGAAGTGTGTTTTACAGTGATTTTTCGATCTTAACCAGGCGGCTGGTGCCAAGACGGGAAGCGCCCAGGCTGATGAACTTTTCGCCGTCATCAAAAGAAGAGATGCCGCCGGCAGCCTTGATCTTGACATGGGGGCCTACATGCTCGGCAAAAAGTTTTACATCGTCAAATGTAGCTCCGCCGGTGGAAAAACCGGTAGAAGTTTTGATATAGTCAGCTCCGGCTTCTGTTACCAGCTCACACATCTTAATCTTTTCTTCGTCTGTCAGCAGGCAGGTTTCAATAATGACTTTCAGAATTTTATTTCCGCAGGCCTGTTTCAGTTCTCTGATCTCATTTAACACATAATCATAGTTGCCTGCTTTGAGCATTCCTACGTTAATGACCATATCAATTTCGTCTGCACCGTTTGCCAGCGCGTCCCTGGTCTCAAACAGCTTGGCGGCCGTGGTGTGGTTGCCGTTGGGGAAGCCGATCACCGTGCAGATCGCCATTTTATCGCCGGTATATTCCTTTGCCTGTTTTACATAGCAGGGAGGAATGCATACGGAAGCGGTGTGGTAATGCATGGCATCATCACAGATTGCTTTGATCTGCTCCCATGTGGAAGTCTGAGCCAGCAGCGTGTGGTCTACTTTGGATAAAATTTCAGCATGTGTCATAAGAAGTTCTCCTTTTTCATGAATGATAATAGTTGTAGTGCCTGACCTTGCGTCAAAACACTCTGGGTAACACAACTGTGTCAGCCCCACTTCTTGTGATAATTATAATGAATGGTATGGGAAAAGTCAATATAAAAATGATCGAATATGATTGAAAATGAAAGAAAAACTGGCAATTAGCACAAAAATTTAAAAAAAGCATAAAAAAGAGCAAAAAACAACAAAGATATGGTTGAAAAACGAAAAGGGATGTGATAATATATGAGCACATGGAGCGGAAAGACAGACAAAACAATCAAAAACAATCAAGATATTTCCGCAACACGTACAGGGGGTAGCCTGCAGAATGCAGGCAAAACAAGAATGCCCCGGCATTTTTGATGCGAGGTGGGGGCACATCACATCTGATGTAAGCAAAAACAAACACAGTATTGAAGGAGGAACGACACATGAACAAAAAAGCAATGGCACTTATTGGAACAGGTATTTTAGCTGCATGTACAGTTGGAGCGATGACAGCATCTGCGGATGACTCTATTTCTATCGGTTTCGCACTGAGAACAGCAAACGGATCCTACTACGCATCCATCGGTGATATCGTACAGGCTACCTGCGATGATCTGGGATGGGAATGCACCGTACTGGATGCCAATAACGACACGACAAAAGAACTGGAAAATATGGAGACACTGGCAGCTTCCGGCGTAGATCTGATCTTCCTGGACTGCGTAGATCCCAGCGCTGCTACTGCCAGCCAGCAGGCAGCCTATGATGCAGGTATTCCGGTGATCAATCTTGACTCCGGTGTAGATGACATGAGTATGCAGGTGACTACCGTATACTCCGATAATGAGCAGAATGGCCTGGCGGTTGGTAAATATTATGCAGAATCACTGGATCCTGACTATGAGATCAGTGCAGTTCTGCTGAGCGGAAATACCGGATCAATCGCCGGCAAACAGAGAAGAGACGGCCTGATGGCAGGTATCATCATGCAGCGTACAGGATGCACCGAAGAGGAAGCATGGGCAGCAGCAGAAGAGATGGAAGACTCTATCGTAAGTTCCGGTAAAGCAGCAAATGAAGATGCAAAATTCACCATCACCGGACAGGGCTGGGGCAACTGGACAATCGATGAAGGTCTGGTAGCGGCAGAAGACCTGATTACAGCTAACCCGGATGTGAACCTGGTTATGGGTGAGAACGATCCGATGCTGATCGGCGCTCTGACAGCACTGGATAATGCAGGCATTACTTATGGAACAGACGGAACCGTAAAACTGATCAGTGCAGCAGACGGAAGCAAAACAGGTTATGATTACATTAAAGAAGGCAAAATCATGGCAATCGGTGAGAACAGCCCGGCGAAGATTGCAGAACTTGGAATGAAGATCGCACAGGAAATCCTGGTAGACGGAGCAGATCCGGAGAGCTACGATGACATTACCATGACTCAGGCTGCAGCAGTTACCGTTGACAATGTAGACGAACATTACGAATATGGTTTCTAAGAGATAGAGAGGAACCAGTTTAGAGAGTTTAGAGCATGTTTGGAAAATCATTTCCGTGAACTGGAACTGACAGCTTACGAAAAGCTTTTTTAGACATGTTCTGAGGAAATTCTGTGAAGGCAAGTTTTGGTATCAGAAAAATACGGTATCAGAACTTGCCGTAATTTTTAACAACGAGCAAATAGCGAAGCGGATTGCGAATGTCTGCGTTACCGCAAATGTTCACTTTACGAGGTAGAAGAATGAAAAATGAAAATTATCGTTTAGAAATGCGGGGAATCAGCAAACGGTTTGGCGGTATCCGCGCGCTGGAAGATGTGAGCGTGAAGATCAAACCGGGAGAAATACATGCGCTGATCGGTGAAAACGGTGCAGGAAAATCAACTCTCATCAAGATCCTGTCAGGAGCGTATACGAGAGATCGGGGAGAAATTTTAATTGACGGCGTGGATGCCGGTATTACATCGCCCATGGATGCGAAAAATCTGGGAGTTGCGGTTATTTATCAGGAATTTATGCTGGCTCCGCATCTGAGTGTGGCGGAAAATATTTTTATAGACAGGCTTTCGGAAAAAGGAAAATTTATCAATTGGAAAAAACTGCGTGAAGACGCCAGACATATATTGGAAGAACTGGGATTTGGCAATATTAATCCGGAAGATGAAGTGGGAGGGCTCAGCGTGGCACATCAGCAGATTGTGGAGATCTGCAAATGCCTGAGCCGCAATGCAAAAATCCTAGTGTTGGATGAACCGACGGCAGTTCTGACAGTAACAGAGATTGAAAAGCTGTTCAAGCTGGTCCGTCTGCTGAAAGAGAAGGGTGTCAGTATTATTTTTGTATCCCACCATATGAACGAGATTTTTGAACTGTGCGA
Organism: uncultured Lachnospiraceae bacterium; assembly: GCA_934371475.1. Classification (GTDB taxonomy): domain Bacteria; phylum Bacillota; class Clostridia; order Lachnospirales; family Lachnospiraceae; genus Merdiplasma. The sequence continues at coordinate 68,171 of CAKRNX010000001.1, read as the reverse complement.
CTCCTATACCGTGCTGAAAGACGGAAAATATGTGAATGATGGCAGAGTCGCTGATGTGACAAATGATGAACTGATCCGGATGATGATTGGCAGAGAGCTGACACAGATGTTCCCGGAGCGCCATGCGAAGATCGGGGATGTCGCGCTGAAGGTAGAAAATCTCAATGCCGGCAGCCGGGTAAAAAATGTCAGCTTTGAAGTGCGGGCAGGTGAGGTGCTTGGCTTTTCCGGGCTGGTAGGATCGGGAAGAACGGAGACAATGTGTGCGATTATCGGTGAAGATAAAAAGGATTCCGGAACCGTGACATTTTTAGGAAAAGAAGTGAATTTCAGAGAACCCAAGGAAGCAGTGGATGCCGGACTCGGATATCTGTCCGAGAACAGAAAAACGCTGGGATTGCTGGTCAATCAGAGCATCCGCGTCAATACGACGATGGCTTCCATGAAAAAAAATACCCGGAATGGTTTCATTCACCATAAGCAGGAAAAGAAATATGTAAAAGACCTGCTGGCTAAAATGTCCACCAAATACGGTTCGATCGAAGATGATGTCAATAGCCTCAGCGGAGGAAACCAGCAGAAAATCAGCATTGCAAAGTGGATTTCTGCGGACTGCAAATGCCTGATTTTTGATGAGCCTACCCGCGGCGTGGATGTGGGCGCAAAGGTTGAGATTTATGACATTATTAACAAGCTGGCTGAATCGGGCGTTGCGGTGATTATCATATCTTCGGAGATGACAGAGATTATCGGAACATGCGACCGTGCGATGATTATGTCACAGGGACGGATTACAGGAGAGCTGGACAAAGATTTCCTGAATGAAGATACGATCATCAAGCTGGCTATGAAGGAGGATTAAGACCATGAACAAGAAAAACAAAGCAGGCAAATTTTTGCTGAATAATAATACCTATGTCATTTTTCTGGCACTGTTTATTGTGTGCTGTCTGATCTCAGACAAATTCTTTTCTGTACTGAACCTAAGAAACATTGTACTGCAGCAGTCTGCATCTATCCTTGTAGCAGTTGGTATGCTGATGGTAATCCTGACAGGCGGTATTGACCTTTCTGTAGGATCAGTTATGGCAGTCGGATCATCGCTGACCGCGATCCTGGCTTCCAAATATGGGGTTCCGTGGGGGATGGCGATCGTAGTGGCACTGCTGTTCGGTCTGATGCTTGGCACTTTCACGGGTATGCTGGTAGCTTATCTGAATTTCCAGGGATTTGTAGCTTCTCTGGCTGTGATGACAATCGCCAGAGGTGTCGCCTACACGATTACGAATGCAACGCCGGTCAACCTGGCCAGCGGCACACTGAACACTCTGACGTCCAAGGCGCTCGGATATCCGATTATCTGGATTATGATTATTCTGGTCATTGTTTTCGTGGTTATTGAGAAATACACTTCCTACGGACGTATCGTTATCGCAGTGGGAAGCAACAGCGAGGCAGTCAAACTGTCCGGCATCCGTGTAAAGCGTTATCTGATGTCTGTTTATATGTTGAGTGCATGTCTGTCCACGCTGGCAGGTATCTTCGTGGCGGCAAGATCCAATGTAGGCAACTCCACGATCGGTGAAGGTCAGGAACTGGATGCCATCGCAGCATGCGTGATCGGCGGAGCAAGCCTGGCAGGCGGCAAAGGTTCTGTGACAAAAGCTGTGGTCGGTGCTCTGACGCTGGCTCTGATCGGGAATATCATGAATCTGCTGTCCGTTCCGGCATATCCGCAGCGTATCATCAAAGGATTTATCATCATCGCCGCAGTGCTTTTGCAGGTGCTGACGGATAAAAACAAGGGAAAGAATTAAACAAATGAAATAATTAAGAAACAAATGATTTGCTCCCGAAAAAACGAAATGAAACCAATCTGTGCAATTCAGAATGGCAGGAAGCAAGGATCCCCGAAAGATTGGCAGAAACAGTAGAAGTATGCAGAAAAAGCGGAATGGAACTGTCCGCATGACAAATAAGATACGCAAGACTGTATAAATTTGAATGGAGGGAATAAGATGAAAGCAGCTCGTTTTTATGAAAAAGGAAAACTTGTGATTGATGAAGTACCGGTAAAGGAACCGGGAGACCATGATGTGGTGATTAAGATCCGTTACTGTGGCGTGTGCGGTACCGATGTACATATTTTCGGAGGAGAAAAGGGTTCTGCGGAGGTACATCCTCCTGTGATCCTGGGACATGAGCTTTCGGGGGATGTAGATCGTGTGGGCAAAGGCGTTACCCGTTTCAAAAAAGGTGACCGGGTTTCTGCAGATCCCAACTCTTACTGTGGAAAATGTTATTTCTGCGCGAATGGGAAAAAACATCTGTGTACAGATATGAAGGGCCTTGGAACGGCAGTGGACGGCGGATTTGCCGAGTATGTGACAGTTCCGGAAGAGACAGTATATCCGATTGCCGAGGGCGTGAGCTATGAGGCGGCGGCCATGACAGAACCGATTTCCTGCTGCCTGCACGGATTTGACATGACAGAAGTGCGCATGGGTGATACGGTGATGATTGTGGGGACAGGAAACATCGGTCTGATCATGGTACAGCTGGCAAGGCATGCGGGAGCAGACAAGATCATCGCAGTAGAACCCAATCCGGTGCGCCGTGAAAAAGCGATTCACATGGGCGCTGATTTCGGCATTGATCCGCTGAAAGATGATACGGCAAAAATACTGGCAGAGCACGGTATCGTCAATATAGATAAAGTGATTGACTGTGCAGGACGCACTTCCACAGCAGAATATGCGGTGGAGTTCGCAGGCAGAGGGGCAACGGTTATGCTGTTTGGACTGACCGGACCGGATGATGTGATGGGTCTGAAACCGTTCACCGTATTCCAGAAAGAGCTGACTATCAAAGGATCATTTGTCAATCCCGATACGTTTGAGCGGGCAGGCAGACTGATCGGATCGGGAATTATCAAAACAGAAGAAATGATTTCCGATATCATCGATCTGGATGACATTCAGAGAGTATTTGAAGAGAGACTGTATGCAAAAGACGGCAAAGTGCTGATCAAATGTGATTAGGCGCAAAAGGAGGTTATTATGGAATTTGACAAAAAGTCGGCGGACAGGCTGGCAGTTCAGATCAGAAAAAATATACTTCGGGCCATTGCATCCAAAGGAACCGGGCATGTGGGCGGCTCTCTCTCCATTGCAGATACGCTGGCTGTTCTCTACAGCGGTGTGATGAATGTAGATCCGAAAGATCCGCAGAAGAAAGACAGAGACTATATCGTAATGTCCAAAGGTCACTGCGGACCGGCCATGTATGCGGCACTGGCGGCCAGAGGATTTTTCCCGGAGGATGTGCTGGAGACGCTGAATCAGAATAATACGATCCTGCCAAGCCATACGGACAGAAATAAGACTCCCGGTGTGGATGTGACAACAGGCTCTCTTGGTCAGGGAGCTTCTCTGGCAGCAGGTGTGGCATTTGCCGACCAGATTAACGGACAGGGTACGTATACGTATCTGATTCTGGGAGATGGAGAACTGGATGAAGGGCAGGTGTGGGAGTCGGTGCTGTTTGCTGCCCATCATAATATCTGTCATATGATTACGCTGGTCGATGCCAACGGCAAACAGCTGGACGGCACAACCGATGAAGTCTGTAGACTGGGAAGCATTGAGAATAAATTTGAATCATTCGGCTATCATGCGATCAGTGTGGCAAACGGAAATGATACGGAGCAGGTGTATTGGGCAATCGAAGAGGCAAAACGGACGAAGGACCGCCCTTCCGCGATCATTCTACATACCGTCAAGGGCGCAGGCGTGAGCATGTATGCAAATATGGCAAACTGCCATTCTACCGCAGTGAAAAAAGAAGATCTGCCCACATTTTATGCAGAGCTTGACGGACAGACAGAGGAGTGAGGTGAGAGATTATGGCGGAGTTGAGAAAAGTATTTGCAGACACGCTGGCCCGAATGATGGATCAGAACAAGGATGTGGTTTATCTGGAGGCCGATCTGGGCGGAGCAATCGGAACGACCCGTCTGTTTCGGGAGTATCCGAAGCAGGCGTTTGACCTGGGCATTATGGAAGCCAACATGGTAGGTGTAGGTGCGGGAATGTCCATCAAGGGAAAGATCCCGTTTATGCACAGCTTCGGTACATTCACGTCCAGGAGATGTGCGGATCAGACATTTATTTCAGGAAACTATAACAAAGCAAATATCAAGCTGGTGGGCTCTGATCCCGGTATCACTGCGGAAGCAAATGGCGGTACGCATATGCCGTTTGAAGATATGGGTATTTACCGCTCGTTCCCGGAAATGACGATCCTGGATGTGGCGGAGCCGTATCTGTTAGAGCAGGTATTAAAACAGATGGCGCAGCAGTACGGAGTCATGTATATCCGGTTCCCGCGCAAGGAAAAAGAAGAATACTATAAAGGGACAGAAAATATTGAGATCGGAAAGGGTAATGTAGTGCGTGACGGAAAAGACGCCACGGTCATTGCGTCAGGTATCGAAGTGCCGGCTGCCCTGGTGGCGGCGGAAATTCTGGAAAAAGAAGGCATCCGTGTCAGAGTAGTGGATATGTTCACGGTGAAGCCTCTGGATCGGGAACTGGTGCTTCAGTGTGCAAAAGATACCGGCGCGATTGTCACAGCAGAAAACCACAATATGTACGGGGGGCTGGGATCTGCAGTGGCCGAGGTGGTAGCAGAAGAGGCGAGAGTGCCTTTTGCAAGAGTCGGTGTACCGGACTGTTTTGGAGAAGTAGGGGATAAGGCATTCCTGGCACAGAAATTTGGTCTGACGCCGGAACATATCGCGGAAAAAGTAAAAAAAGTGATTGCAGAGAAATAGAAAAGTACGATAAAACAAGAATAGAAGGCAAAGGCCGGACGGGACATGTGGATATGCCTGTCCGGCTTTTTGTTTCACAGAAAATTGCGTCCTGTGAAACAAAAAGCCTCCGGCAGGGCGCACATTGTCCGGGGGACAATGGCTTTGCGCCGACCGAAACGAAGTGTAGACTGCGCAGCTCGCAGAGAGGAAAGTGCTACCGCAGCCTGCTCGCGCGCGGAACAAAAGCTGTGCTGTCAAAGCAGTGGCTCGCGGGGTGTGCGAAGCACACTTTTGTTTTCACAGAAAATTGCGTCCTGTGAAACAAAAAGCCTCCGGCAGGATGGAGTCAGCAAGAAGTATTTGAAAATATATGAAAAGAGGATATATATATGAGACATTTGATGGGAATAGATCTGGGTACATCCAGCGTTAAAGTAATGATTGCAGATGAAAAAGGAAATACGAAAGGAATCGGCCAGGTAGGATATGAGGTGCTGACGCCGGCTGTGGGATATGCGGAGCAGGATCCGAAGACCTGGTGGGATGCCGCGGTACAGGCGATCGGCGAAGCACTGAAAAAATCCGGCGTGGCGGCAAAAGATATGGCAGGGATCAGCTTTTCCGGACAGATGCACGGGATGGTGGCGCTGGATGAAGAGAAAAATCCGGTATGCCCGGCGATCATCCATCTGGATGGCCGTTCTCTGGAAGAGAAAAAACTGATCACAGAGACGGCGGAGGATCTGATGAGAGAGGAACTGCACAATCAGCCCAGTACGGGGATGGTGATTTGTTCTTTCCTGTGGATGAAGAGAAACTGTCCGCAGGAATATGACAGGATCCGTTATGTGATGTCACCCAAAGATTATATCCGGTTCCGGCTGACCGGGGAAATCTGCACGGATTACAGCGATGCTTCGGCTACGCTGGCATTCTCTGTGAAAAAGAGGACATGGTGCCGGGAGCTGTTTGCGCGTCTGGATGTGAAAGAGGATGTCTGGCCGTCGGTGAGAGAATCCTGTGATGTGGCCGGAAAGGTGACCGGATATGCGGCGGCAGAAACCGGACTTGCAGAAGGCACGCCGGTTATTACGGGAGCTGGTGACTGTTTTGCAGCTATGATTGGCAACGGCATTGTGAAGCCGGGCATCATGACCTGCAATATCGGAACATCTTCCCAGATTGCGGTGGTGACAAACCGGCCTATGTCGGATAAGAAGATGCAGTGTCAGCTGTGGTGTCATGCACTGTCTGATACGTGGGCGCTGCAGGGAGGTGCGCTCAATGGCGGCAACACATTAAGCTGGCTGAAAAACAAAGTGCTGCGGGATGAGCGGCCATTTGCCGAGATTGACAGAGAAGTGCTTGATGTCCCGGCGGGCAGCGACGGAGTCTTTTTCCTTCCGTATCTGGCCGGAGAGCGGACGCCGTTTAACAATCCGCAGGCGAAAGGCGTCTATTTCGGCCTGAGCATGAAGCACAGCCAGCCCTATGTGGTGCGTGCAACCATGGAGGGAGTTATGTACAACCTTCTGGAGTGCAAAAAAATATTTGACAGTTTGCAGATCCGGGGAAATTTCCTGATTTCTTCGGGCGGCGGAGCAAAAGGAAAGGCGTGGAAGCAGATCCAGGCGGATATGCTGGGTATGCAGGTACATACGACCAGAACGCAGGAAGAAGCCTGCCTGGGTGCTGTGATCATGGCGGCAGTAGGCGCCGGGATCTACGGCAGCGTATATGAGGCATGCGATGCTGTGGTAAGTATGGACGGGGAAACGGTGGATCCTATTCCGGCAAATGTCAGCTATTACAGCGAAAAACTGCAGATATTCGACGAGCTGTACCGGAGCCTGGAACACATGTTTCTGGCGTATTGCTAAGAAAAAACTGTCTCACAGCAGTATCGCTATCAGATTAATGAGGAAAAATGCGCCCAAACGGAGCATTGCTATTCGCCGTCCCGACTGAAAAATCGGGGCGGCGGTTTTTACTTGATTTTATTGAAATCAATAGAGAGATCATCATAAATCCCTGCCTTAATTGTATCTGCAAAAGTGTACTGCTTCGAATCGCTGGTGTCAAAATTATAAACCAGAATTAAGTTTTTGACTGGATCTGCAATCCAGTATTCGCGAACGCCTGCGGTCCGGTATTTGAACAGTTTTGTGAAATAATCCATGCGCCTGCTGTCGGGCGAAACGATTTCAATGATCCAGTCCGGGGTACCATTGCATCCTCTGTCTGTGAGCTTATTGGTGTCGCAAATAACACTGATATCCGGCGCTATATAATTCCGGTCGTCCTCGCTTAGAAAGACTGCAAATGGAGCAATGTACGGTTCACAGGATCCGCCCTTGCTGTCAATGTAGTTGAAGATAGCAGCAAAGAGCTTTCCGGCAATCTGCTGATGGCGGCGACTGGGCGGTGCCATGTAATAGATCTGGCCGTCAATCAGCTCAGCCCTGGTTCCTTCTGGTAAAGTATAAATATCCTCTAGGGTGTAACTTTCATGTTTTGGTAATGACATAGCAGCACATCCTTTCTTGAAAAATCATTTCTGTAAATCTGCAATTCCCGGAGCATTCTTGAATTTGCCTTTATTCGGGCGGAATTTCACTCAAACTGGAACTCGCTGCTTACAAAAATTTTTTTCAAGCACACTTTTCTTTAGTATAACATAAGAATGACAACCTTGCATAAAGCATGACAAGAAAAACAGCGGTGCGAATCTTTACCCATTTCTGGCGATTTTGAGCGCCGCATTCGATGCCCTGTACGCAGGACGCATCTTCGTGTTTCACGGAATCGGACGATAACTAATCAAACCGCAAAAGATCACGCAAAGCCGTGCACTGGCTGCACGATACCGTGAATCGCGGAATGGTGTAATTCATACGCACAGATGGCAGATATTTCACGAATCTGACAAGTGTTGATTTTGAAGCATGATTTCAAACCTTTTCTGAGGCCAATCCGACCATCTTGATAAAAACCAACGCAAATAAATACTATCCTGATAAAATATCAACCTATCAATCTTGATGGCCGGAAGCAGAGAATGTCTACTCCGATCCCCGACTGATAGGATGGATTTATGTGCAATTTAGGGTCGAAAATCAAGGATTATTTCGCCTGTGAGCGGCGCAAAAAGGTGTAGTCGTATGATTTCATGCTTCACACTTGTTCAGCAGATATACTGAATAAATGCCTTTTTGTACACTTAAAAAATCAGCCTATAAGTGTTTCTCGGTGTTTCATTAGGCATCGAATAAACTCTTTGCTTGCCAGCGGCAGCGTGTTTTTATCCTTTGTGACGATACTCATGGTTCGGATGATCGCCGGCTCGATAGGCAGCGCCACTACATCATAACTCGTCTTGTGCAGTACAAGTTCAGTCAAAATAGAAATACCTAACCCCTGTTCCACCATAGACAAGATGGAATAATCATCATGGACGCGCAGTTTCACCTTCGGGGCGATGCCCGCCGCGCGGAACGCCTCCAAAGGCTCACTATATGCGCCTTCTTCCAGTAATAAAAACGGTTCCTCTGCCAGGTCCTCAAGTGCCAGTGATTTTTCCTCAGCCAGCGGATGATTTTTGGGCAGCACCGCCCGAAACTCACCAGACTTGATAATGGTTGCTTCCATGCCTTTCACTGCATGAGGATTAACGAAACCAAAGTCTACTGCCCCGGTTCGCACCCATTCCGGGATACTGGTGTAATCGCCCTGATGCAGTACGATTTGAATATTCGAGTGTTCCTGCCAGAACGCACGAATGATCCCCGGCAGCCAGTGGCAGGACACACTGGAAACCGTCCCAATTCGCACAACGCCAGAGTCCAGTCCTCGAATTTCGTCCGCTGTGCGGCGCATGGCTTCATATTGCAGCACAGAGTTTTGAATGGATGGATACAGCCGTTCGCCCTCTGGCGTCAAGCGTATTCCATAACGAGAGCGGTACAAAATCTTGATGGATAACTCCTTTTCTAATGACGCAACCATCTGACTAAGGGCAGGCTGCGTGTAGCCCAGCAGCTCTGCCGCTTTTGTAAAGCTGCCGATCTCTATGACTTTCAGAAGCGCGATGTACCTTTCCATTTTTCAAATAACCTTTCTGCATATTCAGATAAAAAACATCAATTTTTCTTATTCGATTATTTAGTATATAATGAAATCCAAAAAGATACAAGAGGCAACAGATTATGAAACCAAAGCTGTTTTTTGATGGGGCAAAAAGCGCCATCCCTATTTGTTTGGGGCTAATTCCTATTGGTATTTCATACGGCCTGCTGGCAATGCAGGCAGGATTAACACAGTTTGAAACCGTCTTAATGTCTGTACTGGTGATGGCCGGTTCCTCCCAGCTGATGGTGGTGGGCATGATTGGCAAGGCCACAGTGCTGGCCATGGTCACAGCAGTGTTCTTCGTGAACCTGCGGCATCTGGTGATGAGCAGCGCTGTCATGAGTCGCATGGAGCCAACACCGTTAGGGATGAAGCTACTTAGTGCCTTTTCCCTTTGTGATGAGTCCTTTGCGCTGTTCGCTCTGTCTAATAGCCGCAGCTCCTTCTATCTGCTGGGTGCCAATACCGCACTATATGGCACATGGGTACTGGCATCCGTGCTTGGTGTTGTGATTGGACAATTCCTGCCGGAGGTGGTAGCCAAGAGTTTCGGTGTGGCGTTCTATGCCTCGTTTCTGGCTCTGCTGCTGCCCAGCGCCCAGAAGTCCCGCTGCGTTGCCCTGCTGGTGCTTCTGGCCGCCGGGATGAACACGGTCTTGCAGCTGTTCCTGCCCGTCAGTTGGGCGGTGATTCTGTCCATGGTGGCCAGTGCCTCTATCGGAACGTTCTTTGTGGGGGTGCAGGATGATGAGCAGAACTGACGCGTACCTGCTGATTCTCGGCATGGCGGTGGTGACATACATTCCTCGTGCCCTGCCCGCCTTTCTGATGGACAAGCTGGCGTTGAGCGGCCGGATGAAGCGTTTCTTGTCCCTGCTGCCCTATACGGCACTGTCCGCTCTGATTTTCCCCGGCGTGTTCTCCGTGGATGCCGCGCACCCCCTGTTCGGTATTGCCGGTGCTGCCGCCGCGGCGGTGCTGGCACTGAAAAAGTGTCCCCTGATCGTCTGCGTACTGGCCGCTGTTGGCCTCAACTGCGTGCTGTACCTGACGATCTGAACCAATAAAAGCAATGAATGACGAAAGGAGCTGTTTTCCATGACAAACACAAACAACAAGACCTCCAAAAGGCTGTGGATCGCCGCTATCGCAGATCTGCTCATTCTCGCCCTCGTACTGACGTGCCTGTTCACCGGCTTCATCAACCCCATCGTGGCCGTATTTGCCATGCTGATGCCCGTGTGGATCGTGGCGGCTCTGTGCCTGTGGTGCACAGTCTTGTAAGGAGGCGGCTTGTATGAGCATCAAAAGTATCCATACCGAGCACGCGCCCGCTGCCATCGGACCCTATTCGCAGGCGTATACCGCAGGCGAATTTCTCTTCACCTCCGGTCAGGGCGGTCTACTGCCGGAGAGCGGCAAAGTCGTAAACGGCGGCATTGAAGCACAGGCGGAGCAGACTATGAAGAAACTGCAAGCTATTCTGGCGCAGGCCGGAACGGACTTTTCCCGCGTGGTAAAGGTCAACTCAACTGCTATCTGGCGGATATGAAGGACTTTGCCGCTTTTAACAGCGTTTACGAAAAATTCCTCGCATCCAAGCCGACCCGCACCTGTGTAGCGGTCAGGGAGCTTCTCTTGGGTATCCTGTGTGAAGTCGAGATCATCGCCTATCTTGGCGCGTAAAAAGGAGTGTTTTTGAATGAAACAATATGTAGTTGATGCGTTTCCCGATAAGGTCTTTGCGGGTAATCCGGCCGCTGTCTGTGTGATGGATAACTGGCCGGATGATCTCACCATGCAGAATATCGCCATCGAGAATAACCTCTCGGAAACGGCCTTTGCCGTCAAAGAGGGCAATGCATATCACCTGCGCTGGTTTACGCCCGGCGGTGAGGTGGAGCTGTGCGGTCATGCAACGCTGGCGACAGCTTACGTCATTACGCGCTTTGTCGAACCGAGCCTTCAAACCGTGGCATTTGACACGCTGAGTGGACGCCTGACGGTAGAAAAGCAGGATGATCTGCTGAAGATGGATTTTCCGTCCTTTCAGTTAAAGCCTGTTCCGGTAACGGAACAAATGATAGAGGCGCTGGGTGTCAAACCTGTTGAGGCTTACTATGGTGCGGATATGGTCTGTGTTCTGGAAAATGAGGGGCAGGTACGAAGCGCTCATCCAAACCAAGAATTGATCCGGCAGATGGATGGCGTGTGCATCCACATTACCGCACAGGGCAGCAAGTATGATTGCGTGACCCGCAGCTTTGCGCCGAAATGCAATGTAGCAGAAGATCCAGTCTGCGGGCGCGGACATTGCCATGTCATTCCTTACTGGGCGGGTAAGACAGGAAAAACGGAGTTTACAGCGTATCAGGCGTCTGCCCGCGGCGGTGTGCTGTATTGCGGCTATGCCGGAGAGCGTACCGTGCTTCGCGGGAAAGCAGCATTATTTGCCGAGGCGGAAATTTTTATTTGAGGAATGAGGCATTATGAAGAAAGTTGACCGCCAATCTGCCAAACACTACTTTTGGCAGGAAATCTGTGATGAATGACCTCTATGCGCGGGACACCAGCAGCAAGATCAAGGCGGTGAAACTGTCCACCTTCAAGAGTGGTAAATATGTCGGCTGCTATGCGCCCCTTGGTTACAGGAAAAGCGAAGTGAACAAGCACGTTCTTGAGATCGACTCTATAACCGCTCCTGTGGTGCGGCACATCTTTGACCTTCGCTTGCAGGGCTACGGCTTTCGCAAGATTGCCTTACAGCTTAACGCGGAAAAAGTCCCTGCGCCAAGGAGCTTTTACTACATGGCAGAGGGGCGGGAAAATCTGCGGGGCGAAACACCGTTCTGGAACGATGTGACCGTCAAGACCATTCTCCGCAATGAGGTTTATATCGGTCACATGGTGCAGAACAAGACCGGCACGGTGTCCTACAAAAACCACAAGCAGGTCAGCAAACCGGAATCCGAATGGATTAAAGTTGAGAACACCCACGAGCCGCTGATCTCACAGGAAACAGGGGACGCTGTGCAGCGGATGGACAACCATCCCGCCAGAGGGCGCAGCGGTAAGAGCGGCACGATTGCCCTGTTTGGCGGTCTACTGCGGTGTATGGACTGTGGATCGTCCATGCGGTATATGCGGGACTATCGCAAAAAAGTTTCCGAGAAAGAGCCGGATGATATTATTGTGCTGAACAAGGCGCTGATCAGGATGCTTCAGGACCGTCTAAGGATTACTCGCCTGCAGATTTTTGATACGCTCGAAGAAGAGGAAAAACAGATTAATGCTTATATGACAATTCAGAGCTACCTGTGCCGAAATCCGATTGATTATCAGTTTGATATCCCTGAAGAATGTATGCAGCTGAGGTATCCGAAAAATGTGCTTCAGCCGTTTGTGGAGAATGCGATTATCCATGGAATTTTGCTGAATAAAGATGAGCATGGGAAGCTGATACCGGGGATTATCAGGATACGCATCAGGCAGGAAAACGGAGAAATCCTGACGGAAGTGGAAAATAATGGCAAAAGGTCTGTTCCAGAATGCGATCGTGCAGAGTCAGCCCAGCTTCGTGCCGGCAAAAGATGCCCAGGTATACAAAGATATGGAAGAGATACAGGAGAATGTGGAGGAAACAGTCAAAGAAGCTATGGGACTGCCGGAAGATATGAGCTCTGAAGAGGTAGTGAAAGAGCTGCGTTCCCATGATGCGGAATACTATATGACAACCGCATCCGAGAGCAATCCGGATGAGATGCTGTTCAACACCATTACTTCTGCAAATGGAAGCTTTGCTTATGTGTTGGATGGCTATGTATTCACGGAAGAGTCTGTAGACCTGACCCGTCCGGGCGCTCTGGACGGCATCAACCTGATGGTTGGCTGTACTTCCAACGAGATGGGATCTTTCGGTGCTGATCCGGAGGGAACTATCTCTCTGGATGAGTTCGCAGAAGCGATGAAAGAAAATTATGGTGATGATTATGCACTGGTATACGATCCGCAGGATAAGCATGAAGCGTACGTGATGAATCTTCATGCTTCCAGTGACAGATGGCTTGGTGCTTTCCGCGAAATTGCCAAGTACCTGAATGACAACAATGAAGATATGAACGTATACACCTATTTCTTTGATCAGGATATCCCGGCACATGAGGGCGCTGCCAACGATGAATTTTACGGCTGCTTCCATTCTACAGAGCTGTGGTATACCTTCAATTCCATGAGAGATGTGGAAGGACAGAGAAAATGGCGTGAGTCTGACTATGAGCTGGCTGATCAGATGACAGACTACATCTCCAATTTCGTTAAGACCGGCGACCCGAACGGTGAAGGTCTGGCAGAATGGGCAGTAGGATCCGCAGAAAATGACAGCGATTTCATGTGGTGGCACGATGGCACCTCCGAGCTGATCAACAGAAGACCGGGATCAGAAAAAGATGTCATGAACCTGGCACTGGCAGAGAAAAATCTCGGTTTCTGATTTTTCCTGATACGTTTCAAAACTTCAGAATCTGCGGTGCAGAAAGTCTGAACTTATCTGGCCGGTTCGGCGGTGCAGAGAAAAACTCGAAACGAATAAATTTCATTTTACAGAAAACGGTCAGAGAAGAAAACAGTTATAAATAATAGAAACGGCGAAACGGATGAAACATGTCCGCCTCGCCGTTTTTTATGCTAAGAGGAAATTGCATCCTGTGAAAGAAAAATTTTCTGGGCAGTCTTTTTTTGCTGTGATAAACTGTAAATCAAATGCAGGAATGATACAGGAGGAACGACAGATGGAAAAACAGGACTGGTTGAACTGGGTGGTGGAACTGCAGAGTCTTGCGCAGGCAGGGCTTACTTACGGAAAAGATGTATTTGATCTTGAGCGTTATCAGAGAGTACGGGAAATTTCCGCACAGATGATGGCGCAGCTGTCTGATCTGCCGGTGGAAAAGATCAGACAGATTTTCTGCAATGAGACCGGATATCAGACGCCGAAGATTGACACAAGAGCAGCGATTTTTCAGGGTGATAAAATTTTGCTGGTGCGTGAGCGTGACGGAAGATGGTCTCTGCCGGGCGGCTGGTGCGACGTCAATCAGTCCGTGGGAGATAATACTGTAAAGGAAGTGCTGGAAGAAGCAGGACTGGAGGCAGAGCCGAAAAAAGTGATTGCCGTGCAGGATCGGGAAAGGCATAATCAGCCGCCCTACGGTTATGGTATCTGCAAAATTTTTGTAGAATGTACTGTGCGGGGAGGAGAATTTCACAAAAACAGTGAGACGACGGAAACCGGTTATTTTGCACTGGATCAGCTGCCGGATCTGGCGGAAGAGAAAAATAATGAAGAGCAGATCAGGATGTGTTTTGAGGCATACCGCCAGGAGAACTGGAAGACTCTGCTCGAATAGCGGATGTCTGCACCTCCATAATTAATCCCAAATTATTTCTTGCAGGAGTCACTTCACATCTGTTCAAGAATGCCCCAGCATTCATGCTGTGAGGTGCGCAGGAGAAATACGTCATGCATCGGATGTATAAATGGCAGAAAACATGGCTTAATAGTATGCTTTCCCTTGACAAAAGATACCGTAAGTTCTATACTACTAACCAGTTAGTGAATGCTAACCAAGAGAAAACAATATCAATCAGGGAGGGAACATACGTGAAAGCAAGAAACAGATATCTGGCAGGTTTACTGACATATGCTATGGCATTATCCATGGGAGCAGGCAGCGCAGTGTGGGCAGAGAATGCGATAGAGGCAGAGACAGAAGTAGCAGTGGATGATTACGGCATTCTTACAGAAATCGCAGGTGAGGACGGCACCACTTATGTGAATCTTTTTAAAGTAATTCTGGATGATGCCTACGAGGATTACTGGGTAGAGAAGTGTACCTCTATTGTAGGAGAAGAGCAGGGAAAAGATACTGCCGAGATGCTGAGAGCATACATCAGTGCAGATATTTACGGATCGGAAGCAGCAGAAGAATATGAAAAAAATCCGGAAGCGCTTGGATTTGACTGCTGGTACATCAACGGCGCAGAGTCATTTACATTCCGGGGAGACGAGATTACCACAACTCTGGAAGATGGCACCGAGAGTACCCATACGTATGAATATTTGGGAACATACAAAGTTGGTGAAGGCGAGACCATGATGTATCAGGGACAGGAGATAGATCCCTCCTTTGAGTGTGATGTTTACAAGAGTACCGATGACGCAGGAGAATTTACTTATTTCCTGATGAGAGACGATACTATGGAGAGCACGTATCACATCGAGTTCCGTTATGGCAGCGATCTGGAAGCACTGCAGAAATATTTCACAGGCGAGTATGCGTACTGGCTCAGCGCAGGTATTGATGCGGATGCGGACGAAGAAACTATTCACAATGTCATTGATCTGTTCATCACAGAAAATACCGCAGCAGAAGAATAAACAGGAACATGCTGATCGTCATTCAGGGTAACGTTCCCTGAGTTTTCTGTAAACAGTCTTTGCAGAAAGTCAGAGCAGAGAAGAACAGAAAGTAAGAGCTTTGTGAAAAAAATAGAAATAAAGGAATAGAAATTAAGAACTCCGGGAATTGACGCAGAGAAAATTGTGTAGTATACTTTGCGTGATTCATCGGAGGGCAATTTGTTCGACAGAAACAATAGCCGGATAAGATGGCAGACTGAGATGTCTGCTTCTTATCCGGTTTTTTTAATGCACAGCAACGCTCCGGTTGAATGCGCAGTCTGCAGAATGGGATCGTGCTGCTTATGCGCAAAGCAAGATTATCACACAGGAGGGGAACAGATGGAAAAGAACACGACATTTACGGAAGGAAAAATTATGCAGCCGCTGATCCTGTTTGCGCTGCCGGTACTGCTGGCACTGTTTCTGCAGGCGATGTACGGGGCGGTGGATCTGCTGGTGATCGGAAAATTTGCGACATCCGCGGATGTGTCAGCCGTATCGACAGGATCGCAGATCATGATGACACTGACCAATCTGGTCAGCAGTTTTGCGATGGGAACGACCGTGCTGCTGGGGCAGCAGATCGGAAGCGGCAAAAAAGAGGAGGGCGGGCGTACTGTGGGGACAGCGATCGTCATGTTTGCCTGTATCGCAGTGGCTATGACAATGGTCCTCGTGATTTTTGCACCTCAGATTTGCAGCATCATGAATGCGCCGAAAGAAGCCTTCGATAAAACAGTCGCTTATGTGAGAATCTGCGGAGGCGGCATGCTGGTGATCGTGGCGTATAACCTGATTGGCTGTATATTCAGAGGTATCGGGGATTCGAGGACGCCGCTGCTGACTGTGGCGATTGCGTGTGTCTGCAATATTGCGGGAGACCTGCTTCTGTGCGCGGTATTCCGTATGGGAACGGAGGGAGCGGCTGCGGCCACGGTGTTTGCCCAGGTAGTCAGCGTGGTGATCTCTTTTCTGGTAATCCGCAGGAAAGAGCTGCCCTTCCTGATGAAAAAAGAGAATATCAGGATCCATGGGGCGAGTCTTCGCAAAATGGCCGGGCTGGGGGCACCCATTGCGCTTCAGGATCTGTTGGTGAGCATTTCATTCCTGATTATTCTGGCGATTGTCAATTCCATGGGAGTGATTGCCTCCGCCGGAGTGGGCGTGGCGGAAAAAGTATGTGCATTCATCATGCTGATTTCATCTGCTTTTATGCAGTCGATCTCGGCCTTTGTGGCACAGAATTACGGTGCAGGCCACATGGACCGGGCAAAGAAGGCGCTTCATTACGGTGTGCTGGTTTCTTTTGTGATCGGAGTGGGTATGTTCTTCCTGTCATTCTTCCACGGCGATGTGCTGGCGGGCATCTTCTCATCAGATGAGAACGTGATCCTGGAAGCGGCGGATTATCTGAAGGCCTACGCGATAGACTGTCTGTTCACGGCCATCTTTTTCTGCTATACTGGATTTTATAATGGAATTGGCAGAACAAAATTTGTTATGCTGCAGGGAATGATCGGGGCATTCGGCGTGCGTGTGCCGGTTTCTTACCTGATGAGCATTCAGCCGCAGACGTCGCTGTTCAAGATCGGGCTGGCAACGCCGATGTCTTCCATCGTACAGCTGATCCTGTGCCTGGGATATATGACTGTGGTGAATAAGAGAATGCAGCAATATAAAGCAGTATAAAAGTGCGGGCAGCGACGACAGGCGATGATCATTATGAGAGCTGTATTGTCGGGATCGAGGAAAATCAGATCGAAATAACGGTATAAATTATGGCGTCAAAAGGTTTCATGTGAGGATTGCAGGAGTGCGAAGAAAAGTACGGAGGGAGAAAGATGAGAACACGCAGACTTGGAAAAACAGGACTGATGGTAAGTGAAATTGGATTTGGAGGAGAATGGCTGGAGCGTCATCCGGAAGAAGAGGGGATTGAGCTGATCCATTATGCATCCTCACAGGGGATCAATATTCTGGACTGCTGGATGGCTGATCCGAAGTCCAGAGATGTGATCGGAAAAGGGATTAAGGATAACCGCAGTGAGTGGTTCATTCAGGGACATATCGGATCTACATGGAAAGACGGGCAGTATTTCAGGACAAGAGATATGAAATATGTGCGTCCGGCGTTTGAGGATCTGTTAAAGCGCCTTCAGACCGACTACATTGATCTGGGCATGATCCACTATGTGGACTCAGAGGAAGAGTGGGAGCAGATCCAACATTCCGAATATCTGGATTATGTGAAGGAACTGAAAAAGAACGGGGTAATCCATCATATCGGCATCAGTTCGCACAATCCCAAAGTGGCGGTAAAAGCGGCACAGTCAGGATATGTGGAGATGATCCTGTTCAGTATCAATCCGGCATTTGATATGCTCCCGGCCAGCGAAGACGTGGATACGCTGTTTGCGGATACATTTGATGCAAGTCTGAAAGGGATTGATGCAGACCGTGCGCACCTCTACAAAGTCTGTGAGCAGGAAGATGTAGGCATTACAGTCATGAAAGGATTCGCCGGAGGCCGACTGTTTGATGAGAAGCGCTCTCCGTTCGGCGTGAGCCTGACACCGGTGCAGTGCATTCATTATGCGCTGACCAGACCTGCAGTCTGTTCCGTCATGTGCGGATATGATACAAAAGAACAGGTGGATGATGCTGTGGCTTATGAAACTGCTGATGAAGCGGCAAAAGATTATGCTTCTGTGATTGCGAATGCGCCGTTCCATTCCTACCGCGGAGAATGTACGTACTGCGGCCATTGCAAACCATGTGCGGTGGATCTGGATATCGCTATGATCAATAAATTCTATGATCTGGCTACGATGCAGCCGAAAGTGCCTGCTACGGTACAGTCGCACTATGAGCTGCTGGCGCATAAGGCTTCCGAATGTGTCGGATGCCGGGAATGCGAGGAGCGCTGCCCGTTTGGCGTGCCGATTGCGGAGCGGATGGAGAAAACGGCGGAATTGTTTGGGTGTTAGAGTCGAAAATGATGCAGTTAAAAAGGGGAAAAGCATATTATCATCTGCCGGGACTGTTTGAGTTTTATGAACTGTACCGCGTATTCCTGCCGGTATTTCGTGAACATCGGGAATACTTCTATGACTGGTGTGAGATCGGTTCGATTTATGGGGCTCCGGAAGACTGTATCTGGGGCGGAGGCCGGACAGGATTTAGTGAGAGTGACCCGCGGGAAGTCCTGGCATTGATGCGCGAATATGGGATTTCGGCGCGGCTGACCTTCAGCAATTCCCTGCTGCGCAAAGAACATCTTGCGGACAGAACATGCAATGCGCTCTGTGCAGTATTCGAAAAGGGGACGGGCGTACAGAATGGCATCATTATTCATTCGGATCTGCTGTTACACTACCTGAAAGAGAAATATCCCGGCTTTTATTTTGTCTCTTCTACGACAAAGGTGCTGACACGGTTCGAAGAACTGCAGCAGGAGCTGGATCGTGAGGAGTTTCGATATGTTGTGCCGGATTTTCGGTTAAACAAAAGAGTGGATGAACTGAATGCACTGTCAGCATCACAGAAGAACAAAGTGGAATTTCTGTGCAACGAATGCTGTTTCTTTGGCTGCAGGGACAGGAAACGCTGTTATGAAAACGTCAGCCGCAAAAACTTAGGCGAAGACTGCCCGGATCACCGGTGTGCTGCGCCGGATGGGGATCAGGGCTATCGCTTTTCAAAGGCAATGAAGAATCCGGGATTTATCGGGATCGATGATATTCGAAATATTTATGTGCCGATGGGGTTTCATCATTTTAAAATCGAGGGCAGGGGACTTGGCAGCGCTCTGATACTGGAATTTCTGCTTTACTACATGACAAAGCCGGAGTATCAGCTGCATGTGAGAGAGGAGATATATCTGGACAATATGCTGGATCTGTTCTGACAGGGCAGGTATTCAGTGATGAGATTGCTAAAATCATTGTAGAAATTTTATCTTGCATTTCCAGAGGAGCGAATTGTGAACGCATGCGTTCACAATCAGAATGGGACTCATTTTCGGTGCTTTCATCGGGTAATAGATGAAGATGCGCGGATATGGTATATGAATGAGGCTTCAAAAGAAGGCTGGAGTTCCAGAACACTGGACAGAAACATTGGGACGCAATATTATTATCGTTTGCTGCAATCATCGAAAAAAGAAAAAGTGATAGCTGAAATGCAGGAGAAAACAAAAGATAATCAGAAGAACAGATTTTTCAGAGATCAAAGTAACTAGGGGGAAAGACTATGACAAAAGAGATGGAAGATGTGAGAACGTTTCAGGGATTTTCAGGGAATCAGCTGAAGCTGTTTGCAATCGCGGCGATGACGGTAGATCATCTGGCGTGGACATTATGGCCGGGATACGGTCATAAAGAATGGTGGATCCTGGCGATCCATTTCTTTGGCAGGCTGGCAGCGCCGGTGATGTGGTTTATGATATCAGAAGGGTATCTGCATACAAGAAATTTAGGAAAGTATCTGCAGAGATTATTTGTGTTTGCGGTGATTTCCCACTTTGCCTACAATTTCTGTTTCGGTATATCACTGATTCCGTTTCGCGATTCAGTTCTGAACCAGACCAGTGTGATCTGGGCGCTTTTCTGTGCAGCGCTGGCGCTGTATGTCGATGATGATGAAAAAAGAAGCTTTCCGCTCAGGGCATGGCAGAAAACCGTGCTGCTTGTGCTGCTGTGTCTGCTGGCTTTCCCGTCAGACTGGTCCTGCTTTCCGGTTCTATGTACGCTGCACATCCATAAGAACCGTGGAAATCTGAAAAAACAGGTGCTCGGGATGATGGCATATATTACCATGTATGTAGCCGTGTGGTGCCTGGCGATTGATCCGGTCTATGGACTGATCCAGTACGGCATCATCATTGTCTGGCCGTTTATGCATTATTATAATGGCACAAGAGGAAACTGGAAGGGAATGAAGTGGTTTTTCTATTTCTTCTATGCAGGCCATCTGGTGCTGTTCGGGATCCTCAGGGTGCTGCTTTATGGAAATGTGGCGACGATTGTGGGATAGAAATGCCAGATCCGCAGCCATCTGATATAGCCTCCGGCCGGGCATACATGTCCGGGGGAGGGCAATGGATCTGCGCAGTAGGAATGTCCAGGCATTCCTGAATGAAATGATACAAAAAAGTCAGAAGCCTTGATAATTCAAAGTTTCTGACTCTTCAGACTACAGGGGATGAGAGAATCGAACTCCCACCAAAGGTTTTGGAGACCCCTATCATACCATTTGACCAATCCCCTACGTGAATGACTCACTAGATTTTTATACCATACTTTCTATAGATTTGTCAACTGTTTTTGAATTTTTTTTGCTTTTTCTGTTACAGTCCATCCTTCCGGCTGATGAACTGCAGGGTGATCCGGAAATGATGCATATCAGGGTTTCCTTTTTTGCCGTTGGAAATGCGGAAAGTTATGATATAATAGGCGATATAAATGCAAAGCGGAATGTGGATGTTTACAGGAGAAATGTGCTGTGTGTCCGCATGACGTGCACCCCGCATCA
Organism: uncultured Lachnospiraceae bacterium; assembly: GCA_934371475.1. GTDB lineage: Bacteria > Bacillota > Clostridia > Lachnospirales > Lachnospiraceae > Merdiplasma. The sequence continues at coordinate 47,235 of CAKRNX010000001.1, read as the reverse complement.
GGAATGTTAGAGTGTGTTTGAAAAACATTTCCGCGATCTGCAAGCCCCACTTTGCGGTATATTTTGTCCTTATTCGGTTGACGTAGCCCCGCTACGCCGCCCTCATTCGGGCAAAATCTCCCACAAACTGGAACTCGCAGCTCACAAAAAGCCTTTTTCAAACACGCTCTAAGGCATTTTTGAAGGAAAAAATGAATGAAATAAAGAATAAAAGGAGTATGAGTTATGCCAGTTTTTGATTTTAAAGATACGCCGGGAACGGCTGCTGAAGCAGAATGTACCTATACTGTGTTCCGTTCCGGAGAGCCGGAATCTTCACCGGAAAAGCCAATCCTGATTCTCGATAACAACAGCTGTGAATGGAAGCATCATTCCTGTGGTGTATTTACCAATCCGGGCAAACGGACTGCATTTGAGTTTAAAGAAGAGACAGGAAGCGTGCAGACGGCGGATATTCTTCAGATCGACGCGCGTTTTGTCAGTCTGGTGAAATGGCTGGGTGTCAACCATATCAGTGTGCGTCTGTCCGGCCAGAACCGCAGCGACGGCTATGCGGTTTACCGGATCCGGGAGACTGCGCTGGGCGGGGGCTCCAAGCTTTCTGCGGAGGATGGATTTCTGCAGTTTATGATTGAGAGACTGCTGGCCAGCAATGCACCCGCAGAGGATTATAATGAGGAAGATCCGGAGGAAACCGGCGATGATATGAAGCTCACAAGCCTGCAGAGCATTACGGACTATATGATCTGTGCCGGAGGTACGATGCCGGAAAATATCCGTCTCTGGGCCAGAAGGAATCTGGCAGTGGCCAGATCTCATGAGGTGTCCCCGGAGGAGCGGCGTCATGCGCAGCGCGCGCTGTCTATCATGATGAATATTCAGTGGAAGAATAATTATTTTGAATCGATTGACCCGGTGGAGGCCAGAAGGATCCTGGATGAAGAACTCTATGGAATGGAGCGGGTAAAGCAGAGAATCATTGAGACGGTGATCCAGATCAACAGAACTCACACGCTTCCGGCTTACGGACTTCTGCTGGTAGGACCGGCAGGTACCGGAAAGTCGCAGATTGCGTATGCGGTGGCGCGGATCCTCAAACTCCCGTGGACAACGCTCGATATGAGTTCGATCAATGATCCGGAGCAGCTGACCGGAAGTTCCAGGGTATATGCCAATGCCAAGCCGGGTATTATTCTGGAGGCATTTTCCATGGCGGGAGAGTCCAACCTCGTATTCATTATTAACGAACTCGACAAGGCTGCGTCCGGCAAAGGCAACGGAAATCCGGCAGATGTGCTGCTTACGCTGCTGGATAACCTGGGTTTTACAGATAACTATATGGAATGCATGGTACCTACAGTAGGCGTTTACCCCATTGCGACGGCCAATGACAAATCGCAGATCAGTGCGCCGCTGATGTCCCGTTTTGCAGTCATCGACATTCCGGATTATACAGCGGAAGAGAAAAAGATTATTTTCTCAAAATTTGCGCTGCCCAAAGTGCTGCGCCGTATGGGACTTCAGGAAAATGAATGTACTCTGGAGGACGGGGCGCTGGACGCAGTGATAGAACTGTATTCCAACACGAGCGGTATCCGTGATCTGGAGCAGGCGGCGGAACATATCGCAGCCAATGCACTGTATCAGATTGAGGTAGATCATGTAAAGAATGTATGCTTCAGCACCGATATGGTGCGGGAGCTGCTGGCTTAAAACAGAATCCGGCTCAGATTCAGACGGTCTTATCTGTGGGATGGATGGAGATCTCAAATTTGCTTCCGTCCCGCAGTTGTACCAGAAGGGCATCATCCTCTACGGTCAGTGATACGACAGGCAGCGGTCCATTGTTCAGTACAAGATAGAGATAATCGATTAGTTTATCCATATGTTCACTTCCTTAAAAATTTTCCGTACTTAAAGTAAGTTCATTTTTACATTTTAGCACAGAATGAACTTAAAATATACTTATTCATTAGTGATATTTTACTTTAAGCAGAGACAGGCATATGCCTGCGCCAGAACAGTACAGACATCAGAGTATGCGGAGAGGATTATGGAAAAGAAGAGCAAGCACCTGGGGTTACGGATTGACGAAGATACCCACGGGAAATTAAAAAGCCTGGCAGAGTATGACGGACGATCCATGAACAATGAGGTTCTGTATCTGATCAGGCAGGCTGTTATGGAGCATGAAAAGGAACATGGCAAATTGCCGGAAAGCAGACAGGAATAAAGCTTAGTGCAGACTGTGTGGCTCGCCATGCGGCAAAGCATACTTAATTTTGTGACATGAAACACTGTGAGAAAAATAAGGAAAAGATTTAAGGCAGGATGTACAGCGTAAAATGTTGTACGTCCTGCCTTTTTGAACGCAGAATAAGCATCCGCCGCTGACAGCCGCGGAGCGACTGCGTTCATGAGCGAAAGCGGATTGCGAACGTCCGGTTTACCGCGCCGGCAGCCGGCTCTGTCTTTTAGAGTTTTACAGACCAGTCCTGGCAGTTCCAGATCTTTGACACCACATCCTGATAAAATTCCGGTTCATGGCAGATCAGCAGAATGGATCCTTTGTATTCCTGCAGCGCACGCTTCAGTTCTGCTTTGGCATCTACGTCCAGATGGTTCGTGGGCTCGTCGAGCAGCAGGATATTGGTTTCAGTATTGATAATCTTGCACAGGCGCACTTTTGCCTGTTCGCCGCCGCTGAGCACCCGTACCTGGCTTTCAATGTGCTGTGTGGTCAGTCCGCATTTGGCCAGGGCGGAGCGCACTTCGTACTGCGTCCATGAAGGGAAGAGTTTCCAGATCTCCTCAATGCAGGTCGTAGTATTGTGCTGGTCGGACTCCTGTTCAAAATAGCCGATTTCCTGGTAATCGCCGCGGATTACCTGCCCATCAAACGGTCTGATCAGTCCAAGAATACTTTTCAGCAGTGTTGTTTTTCCGATACCGTTAGCTCCTGTCAGGGCAATTTTTTCACCGCGCTCCATATGGATATTCAGAGGAACCGTGAGGGCATCATCATAGCCGATCACGAGGTCTTTTGTCTCAAAAATCACTTTTCCGGAAGTGCGGGCCATGCGAAAATGAAACTCAGGCTTTGGTTTCTCGCGGGCCAGCTCGATGACATCCATCTTGTCAAGCTTCTTCTGGCGGGACATGGCCATATTTCTGGTGGCTACACGGGCTTTGTTCCGGGCTACAAAGTCCTTCAGCTCGCTGATTTCCTGCTGCTGGCGGTTGTAGGCGGCTTCCAGCTGCGATTTCTTCATAGCGTACACTTCCTGGAAATGGTCGTAATCTCCGGGATAGCGGTCCAGAGATTTGTTTTCCATGTGATAGATCAGGTTGACGACGCTGTTCAGGAACGGAATATCATGAGAAATCAGAATAAATGCATTTTCATAGTTGATCAGATACCGTTTCAGCCATTCTATATGAGACTCGTCCAGGTAGTTGGTAGGCTCATCGAGCAGCAGAATATCAGGTTTTTCCAGCAGGAGCTTTGCCATGAGTACCTTGGTTCTCTGTCCGCCGGACAGCTCCGTGACATCCCGGTCAAGACCGATTTCTTCCAGCCCCAGGGCGCGTCCGACTTCCTCTACTTTGGTATCGATCAGATAAAAATCATGGTGATCCAGAAGTTCCTGGATCGTTGCGGTCTCCTCAAGCAGGCGGTTCATTTCATCCTCATCTGCGGTGGCCATCTGGTCAAACATCTGATTCATGGACTCCTCGAGCTCAAAAAGATACTGGAATGCGGAGTTAAGCACGTCGCGGATTGTCATGCCAGGCTCCAGCACAGCGTGCTGATCCAGATAACCGGCGCGGACTCTCTTTGCCCACTCTACGGTTCCTTCATCGGGGGTCAGTTTTCCTGTAATAATATTCATAAAAGTAGATTTTCCTTCACCGTTGGCACCAATCAGGCCGATATGTTCGCCTTTGAGCAGGCGGAAGGAGACATTTTCAAAGATTGCACGGTCGCCAAAACCGTGGCTGAGATTTTTTACATTTAAAATCATATAAAACTCCTGTTTTTCTTTTGAAATAAAATTCAAGAATGCTCCAGCGTTCTTGCTGTGAAGTGTGCGCGTCATGCATCTGCATGACATATTTCTTTTGCGCACCTTTGCAATACTGCCGGAGGCTATATCAGATGAGGGATGAACTCACGCCACTGATACGGATTTATTTCTCGCCACCTACAGAAGCGGGAGCTGCCTCACATCTGATGTACTTGATAAGGACTATAACGTATTTGCGCGTATTTGTCACGGACTTCTTTGTGGAAAACGATCGTTGCATCCGGGAATATTGTGGATTATAATAATTCATACTGCAAACAGGCGGCAGCTGGGTGAAAATGTGGAGAAAGGTACAGATCATGTGCCGGACAGATACGGGTTTGGGAAGTGAAAAATAATCTATGATTAGGTTCAAGAATGCCCTGGCATTCTTGCTGCGAGGTGCAAGTAAGAAAGGAAAGAAGATGGAAAAAAGAAAATGGAAGAGAAGCGCGCTGATCCTTGGTATGTATATCGGGATCCTGGCGGCAGAAACCGTGTGGGCGGAAGGAAATGAAAAGACGATGGATGTAGTGTTTACCCATGATATACATTCTTATCTGAACAGCTATGAGATTGCGGTAGACGGTGTGAATACGGATGTGGGAGGCATGGCCCGTTTAAAGACGCTGCTGGATGAGAAGCGCAGTGAAAATCCGGATACACTGGTGCTGGACGCGGGCGATTTCTCCATGGGTACGCTGTTTCATACCGTATTTGCCGAGTCGGCGATAGAGTACCGGATGCTTGGCAGACTGGGATTCGATGCCACAACGTTTGGAAATCATGAGTTTGATTTTGGCTGTGGCGAACTGGCGCAGATGATGACTGTGGCAGCGGATCAGGAAGAGGAACTGCCGCCTCTGCTGATCTGCAACGTAGACTGGACGCAGGACAATGAAGCGACAAAGCTCATGACGGAAGCGGGTGAGAAGTGTGGGCTGGCAGACTATGCAATGTTCCAGAAGGGCGATGTCTCTGTGGCGGTGCTTGGTGTGTTCGGAAAAAATGCACTGGAATGTACACCGGGGGCGGAGCTGACGTTTCTGGATCCTGTGGAGAGTGTGAAAAAAACCGTAAAGGAAATCAAGGAAAAAGAAGATCCTGACATGATTGTGTGTATTTCCCACAGCGGGACATGGAGCGATCCGGATCAGTCAGAGGATGAGATCTTGGCGGAGGCTGTGCCGGATCTGGATCTGATTGTCAGCGGCCATACCCATACGACGCTTCCGGAGCCGATTATTCACGGGGATACAGTGATCGGCAGCTGTGGGGCTTACGGGCGATACACAGGTACCGTATCTATGAAGCAGAAAGAGGACGGACGCTGGGAACTGGAAAGCTATGAGCTGATCCCGATGGACGAAGAAGTGGAGAAGGATGAGACCACGCAGAAAGTGCTGGATGAGTTCAGCGAGAACATCAATCAGCAGTATCTGGGGCAGTTTGGCCTGAAGGCTGACCAGGTGCTGGCGCAGAATGACGTGACGTTTGAAGAAGTTGTGGATATGGAGTATGAACACACGGAACATGCGCTGAGTGATTTGATGGCGGATGCGTTCCGTTATGAGGTAAACCGGATTGGCAGCGATGAGCAGAAAGCGGATGTAACGGTGGTGCCTGCGGGAATTGTTCGCGGCACGTATCTGAAGGGGGATATTACGGTAGAGAATGTTTTTGAGTCATTTTCGCTTGGACAGGGGCCGGATAAGATTGCGGGATATCCGCTGATCAGCGTCTATCTGACGGGAGATGAGCTGAAAACGGCAGCGGAGATTGACGCTTCCATCTCAGATTTTATGACGATTGCCAGACTGTATATGAGCGGTTGTTCTTTTACCTATAATCCGAGCCGGATGATCCTGAACCGTGTGACGGATGTATGGCTCAATCCGCAGGTGATGGATGACTCCAGGGAAGAGCTGGACTCCCAAAAAATGTACCGCGTGGTGACGGATCTGTATACAGGCCGGATGCTGGGGGCGGTAACGGACAAGTCTTACGGGATTCTGAAGATTGTGCCGAAGTTTGCAGACGGAACCGCAGTGGAAAATCTGGAAGACTGCATTGTCTATGATGAGAATGGCAATGAATTAAAGGCATGGGTGGCGATTGCGGACTATCTGCAGAGCTTTGAGAAAAATGAAGACGGGATCAGTCAGGTTCCGGCATATTATACACAGATGCACGGGCGCAAGGATGCGGTGAAGGATTCTTCCCTCGGGGCTGTTCTTGGCAAACCAAATAAATATGCGCTGATGATCTACGGCGCGGTGGCAGCGGCCATCGCTGCGGCGGCAGTCATCATTGTGCTGATTGTGAAGCTGATTAGGAGAATCATCCGGCGCAGGCGCAGAAAGGTACAGCGGAGCTGAACGTAATGAAGCCCGGTATTCATGCAAGCCAGGGCTGCCCGGTTCGCTGTGCGCGGAAATAAAGTAAAAGGATAGGAAAGTATATGAATCAGACAACAGAAAAAAATGCGGGACTGCAGGCGGAGAATCCGCTGGCGGTTGAGAAAGTGGGAACACTGCTGCGGCAGTTTGCGATCCCCAGTATTATTGCAATGCTGGTCAGTGCCATTTACAATATTGTAGACCAGTTTTTTATCGGACATTCCGTGGGAGCCCTGGGCAATGCGGCCACGAATATTGCGTTCCCTCTGTCCATGATGTGTACAGCGCTTGCGCTGCTGTTCGGGATCGGCGGCGCTTCGTGCTTTAACCTGGCGATGGGAGAAGGCCGGAAAGAGCAGGCACCATTTTATATCGGCAATTCTGTTTCCATGCTGTTTGGAAGCGGTGTTGTGCTGCTGATAATAAGTGAACTGTTTCTGGATCCCATGCTGCAGATTTTCGGATCACCTGCCGATGTGCTGCCTTATGCCAGAGACTACGTGCTGGTGTCCGGGCTGGGATTTCCGTTTCTGATCCTTATGATCGGCGGCGGCCATCTGATGCGTGCGGATGGAAGCCCGAAGATGGCGATGATCTGCAACCTGTCCGGTGCGATCCTGAATATTTTCCTGGATGCGCTGTTTGTGATGGGATTTGGATGGGGAATGAAGGGGGCGGCGGCGGCCACGATTATCGGTCAGATTATCTCTGCTGTTGTCGTGATTGCCTACATGACACGTTTTAAGACTGTGAAGCTGGAATGGAGGCATCTGGTTCCGCACAGACAGTACCTGGGATGGATTGCTTCACTTGGAACTGCATCCTGCTTTAATCAGCTTGCAATGATGCTGGTGCAGATTGTGCTCAACAACCTGCTGAAGCATTACGGGGCGGTTTCCGTTTATGGGGAATCGATCCCAATTGCCTGCTCCGGCATTGTGATCAAGGTGAATCAGGTATTTTTTGCTGTCATCATCGGTATTTCCCAGGGAACGCAGCCTATTGAAGGATTTAACTACGGTGCCGGGAAATTTGACCGGGTGCGGGATACGTATATGCTGGCTATGAAAGTGGGCATGGTGCTCTCTGTCATTGCCTTCCTGCTGTTTCAGATTTTCCCGCGCCAGCTGCTCTCACTGTTTGGGGAAGGAAGCGAGAGTTATTATGAATTTGGCGTCAGCTATTTCCGCATTTTCCTGGCAGGTACGCTGCTGAACTTCATGCAGCCGCTGACTTCCTCGTTCTTCACCTCTATTGGAAAGGCGTACAAGGGAATGTTCCTTTCACTGACGAGACAGATTATCTTCCTGCTCCCGTTCCTGTTTATCCTGCCGAGGTTTTTCGGGATCGAAGGGATTCTGTATGCGGGGCCGGTGGCTGACGTGATGGCGTTTGCGGCGGCGGTCATAATGATACGGAAAGAGTTTGCACTGATGAAACAGGAGGCTTAAAAGGCGGGGAACCGTGTGCATCGTAACGAATAGCTGTAAAAATCAATTTAAGAATGCATCTGCATTTTAAGCAATTGTGGCAGCTCAGTCCGCTGCCCGATGGAATAAAGAAGAGCCTGACAGTTTGCCGGCGGTGAAAGAGAGGAGAAATGCAACATGACAGAAACAGTGAGACAGAAAAACGGCAGAGACGGAATTAAGATCACATGGAAGGGGACGGCCTGCTTTGAACTGGAGGCCTGCGGGGAACGGATCCTGTTTGATCCGTTTGTGGAACTGATCGGAGGAGATCATCCGAATACGATCGATGAGTTTCTGCATGAAGATACGATTTTTATCACGCACGGACATTTTGACCATCTGTTTTTTGTTCCTCAGATCCTGGAGCAGAGCGATGCTACTGTATTCTGCACGGAATGCCCGGCGGAGACGATTGCGCGCTATACGGATGAGACAGATTATGTAGCGCAGATCCGGGCAGGACAGACAATCCCGATCGGAAAGGTGAGTGTGAAAGCCCTGAAGGCGCGTCATATTGTGTTTGACAGACATTACCTGAACAGAACGCTGAAATTTTCAAGGATCCTGCGGTATCTGAAAAATATTCCGTTTCTTCTGTATGCGAACCATGAGTTTAAAGAAGGGAATGAGACGGTAGCCTATGAGATCCGGGCGGAGGGCAGGACAATCCTGTTGCTGGGAAGCCTGGCGCTGGCGGAGGAGGAACCGTATCCGGAGCATGCGGATCTGCTGATCCTGCCGTATCAGGGAAACAATGATCTGGAAAGGGAGGCGGCAAAGATTATTGAGCGGCTGCAGCCCAGGAGGATCCTGCTGTCGCATTTTGACAATGCCTTCCCTCCCATCTCACGTACGGTAGATATTTCAAAATTTAAGAAAATGATGGAAGAGCGCTGGCCGCAGATCAAAGTCGTGAAACCGACCTACGGCAAAACAATCACGCTTTTCTGATAGAACGGGTGGCTTCTCTGAGCCACTCTTTTTCTTCGCCCTCCAGGTAGGGAGAGATCTTTTCATATACGGTGCGGTGGTAGCTGTTGAGCAGCTCTACCTCCCGGTCTGACATTTGATCCGGCAGAACGGCATCCAGATCAAAGGGAACGAGTGTCAGGGTTTCAAACTCCATGAACTGACCGAACTCTGTTTTCTGAGAGCGGCGGCAGACCATGACATTTTCATGGCGGATGCCAAATTCGCCTTCCAGATAAAATCCGGGTTCATCGGTGGTGATCATGCCTTCCTCAAAGACGGCGGGAGCCGGGCGTCCGGGTCTTAATTTCCAGCGGAACTCATTGGGGCCTTCATGGACGTTGAGCAGGTAGCCGACGCCGTGTCCGGTGCCGTGATTGTAGTCCTGTCCTACTTCCCAGAGGGGTTCTCTGGCCAGATAATCCAGATTTTTGCCGTCGCAGCCGTAGCGGAATCTGGCGGCTGCCAGGTTGAGGTTGGCGCGGAGTACGCGGGTGAAATATTCTTTTTCTTTCTGCGTCGTCTCGCCCAGTACAACGGTTCGTGTAATGTCGGTAGTTCCCTCCATATACTGTCCGCCGGTGTCGGCCAGCAGCATTCCGTGGGGCTGCAGCGGTACATCTGTCTCCGGTGTGGCGGAGTAATGGACGATGGCAGCGTGCGGACCATAGGAGACGATGGGAGAGAAGCTGGGGCCCAGATAGTTCTGTCCGGCGCTGCGAAATTCTTCCAGCTTGTCGGCTGCGGAAAGTTCGGTGATTTTGCTTTTGCCGACGTTTTGCTTCAGCCAGTAAATCCAGCGGCTGACTGCCACACCGTCCTTGATGTGTGCTTTTTTCATATTGGCGGTTTCCACGCTGTTTTTGATGGCCTTGGGCAGATGAGTGGGGTTATCCTCATTCAGAATGTGCACACCCTCGGGGATAGATTTTTTCAGAGTATAGTTGGCGCTGGATCCGCACAGCAATACGGTACGGCCTGTCGGAAGGGCAGCCGCGTAAGTGTAAATATCATTGTAGGGGCGCAGTTCCACACCGCCTTTTTTCAGCTCACGGCAGAGCTCATCGCTGAAGGCCTCTTTCTGGGCGAACAGGATCAGCTGTCCCTGGGTCAGCGCCAGATAGGAGAGCACAACGGGATTGCAGACTACGTCGTTGCCGCGGATGTTCAGCAGCCATGCAATGTCATCAAGGGAAGTGAGCAGGAAATAATCAGCTTTTTTCTCCGCCATGGCGCGGCGCATGTCTGCAATTTTTTCATTTCTCGGTTTGCCGGCATATTTCACATCAAGAGACCATGCCGGTTCGCAGGAGAGGGCGGGGCGGTCTTTCCAGATGTCGCCGATCAGGTCCGTCTGACAGGAGATACGGACATTTTTGGCGGAAAGCATCTGCTCCAGGGACTCTCCCTGATCCGCAGTCATGGTGCGCCCGTCAAAGCCAAGGCACTGACCGGGCTGCAGGGTCTTTTCGAGAAATTCTTCAATCGTGGGAACACCCTCTTCCCCCATTTTGAACAGGGTGACGCCGGTGCCGTCAAGCTGTGCGGCGGCCTGAATAAAGTAACGTCCGTCCGTCCAGAGTCCTGCCATATCCTGCGTGATCACGGCAGTTCCGGCAGAGCCGGTGAAGCCTGTGATGTAGCAGCGGCATTTAAAATATTCTCCGACATACTCGGAGCTGTGAAAATCGTCTGTGGGGACCAGATAGGCATCTATCTGATGTTTTTTCATGAGGCTGCGCAGGGCAGCCAGTCTTTCCTGTATCATAGTAATACGTATTATCCAATTATTTAGATAGTAATTGAATTTTCCCTTTCTCCCAGTTATCACCAGGTATTTATTTTAGTTTACAAATTATCAGAATTGCAGTGTCTCCCCCAAAATTGCAGAGAGTGTTTTGTTGTCTCGCTGACAGGTTGTCATTATCCTTGTCAGGCAGGTTTGTTTTTCTGATAAATCAGCTGCAGACCCCGCAGGATCAGTTCGTCATCGAGAGTGATCTGATGTGTGCACAGCGGAACGATGCGTGTGGCGAGACCGCCGGTGGCAACAACGGTGACCGGTTCGCCAAGTTCATTCTGAATCCGGTCGATCATGCCGTCAATGCAGGAAGCGTTGCCGTAGAGAACGCCGCTTTTCATGCAATCGATGGTATTTTTCCCGATCAGGCGTCTGGGTGGATCCAGATTGATGCGCGGCAGCTGGGAAGTGCGGGTGGTCAGAGAGTCCAGAGATACCCGCAGACCGGGCAGGATCATGCCGCCGATGAAATTCTTGCGGTTGTCGATCACGCTGATTGTGGTGGCGGTTCCCATGTCAATGATGACGAGAGGAACCGGATAGCGGTGAATGCCGGCGACGGCGCCGGTGATCAGGTCGCTGCCCATGGTGGCCGGGTCGTCCATCAGGATATTCAGGCCTGTTTTGATGCCGGGGCCTACGATCATGGCCTGGTGGCCGGTGATCTTGCGGAGTGCCTCACGCACCAGCGGAGTCAAGGGAGGCACTACAGAGCCGATGATGGCGCCTTCGATATCCCGGGAATTGATCTGGTGCAGCTCCAGCACAGTTTTGATAGAGATGGCATGTTCCAGATCTGTCTTGGAATGGTCGGTGGAGAGCCGCTCGGTAAACAGGATCTGTTCGTGGTCGATGCAGCCCAGCACAATATTGGTATTTCCGATATCAATCGCTAAAATCATAGTAAATGTCACCTTTCTGTCGGTTGAAATTGGTTAATCAGAGTATAGCACCGGTGAAATAGTTAGTAAAGTGGGCACTGATTCGTTCCGGCTCCTGCGCAGCTCGCATAGAAGAAGCCTGCTCGCGCGCGGAACAAAAGCTGTGCTGCCAAAGCAGTGGTTCGCAAGGTGTGCGAAGCACACTTTTGTTATTTTCAAAGGCTTCCTTGACAGATTGTTAAAAAAATGGCATACTTTTCGGGAAGATAAAAGAAAGAGTGAGGCAAGTCCTCCCCCACAGCTTATTGTTTTTCGCAATGGAAGCAGGGGACTTACTTGTTTCGGTTAAATGAAACAGATACGGTATGTTGCCGGGATACGTGCAGCATTTTCTGTAAAGATGGCGTATCACGGTGGAAAGGGGCGCAGAAAAAACATGAATAAAAGTTATGAAACAGTCTGGGAAATCTTTAATGAGTGTGCCAATAATCAGATGCGCGATGTGTTTTTTGATGAGATTGAGACGGATGATACGGACGCTTATGTAAAGGGCAAGTTTAAGGATAAACAGATTACATTTGAGAAATCTGTGCTGGAGGACGGCACGATTGTCTATGATATTGATGCTTCCGGAATCAGGGAGAGATTTTCTTTTACGGAGATATAGGGAGTGCAGTGTTAAGAAATCTGTTTTTGACCTGTATTTGCGCGCAGGTGAGTGAACATAAAAGTGAAGCTGGAGGGAATGCCGGGGCATTCCTGCCCTGTATGAAGTATGGATTTCTTTAAAATTTATATATATGGAAAAAGAAAGAGCAGGAACGAAATATGGATGAAATCATTTCATGCCTGCAGGAGCAGCAGGTTTCGCCCGCGCTGCTGCAGGATATTGAAAATTTCCGGAAACAGTATCCGGTTGCGCAGGAGGCAAAGGCACGCTTGACACGGCCGCAGCTTCCTTTTTTGGGAAAGGAAACGTTTGAGATGGCGGCGTCTGCGCTGCTGCAGGGAGAGAATATTCTGCTGACAGGAGCCAAGGCCGCGGGAAAAAATATTCTGGCGGAGAATCTTGCCTGGCTGTTTGGGCGGCCGCTTTACAACATTTCTTTTCATGTGAATACGGACAGCAGTACGCTGATCGGAACAGATACGTTCCGGGATAATGAGGTGCAGATGCGCACGGGTCCTGTGTATGACAGCGCGGTGCAGGGTGGTTTTGCCGTGCTGGATGAGATCAATATGGCCAGAAATGATGCGGTGTCCGTACTTCATGCGGTCCTGGACTTCAGACGGATTGTGGAAGTGCCGGGATATGACAGGATCCGCCTGCATGATGCTTCCCGGTTTATCGGGACAATGAATTATGGTTATGCAGGGACGAAGGAGCTGAATGAGGCGCTGGTTTCCAGGTTCCTGGTGATTGATATGCCGGCGGCGGATGAGGCGACTCTGACGGGGATCCTGGGACGGCTTTTCCCGGATCTGAAGCCGAAGGGAATGGAGCAGATCTGCGGACTGTTTCTGGATCTGCAGACAAAGGCCATGAACCATGAGATTTCGACAAAACCGCTGGATACGAGGGGCCTGATCGGAGCGTTAAAGACGATCCGCGGCGGGCTTTCTCCCAGGGCGGCCCTGCGGATGGGGATTGTGAATAAGAGTTTTGATGTATTTGAGCGGGAACTTGTGGAGGATATTGTGATGACGAGGATCCCGTCGGACTGGACGGCTGCGGATTTATTTTAGGACAGGGAAGGCTTGGACAGAATGAGCGACGGAACATTTCTCCAGGAAGATTATGAATATGAAGAATACCGGATGGAAATTGAAAACCGGATGAAAAATCTGATGTGGACGGTGAGCGGGGATTATCAGCTCGATACCAGGCTGGATCCGGCCACATTTGAAGAGTCCAGGTATGCGATGCTGTATGAGGCCATTAAGCAGGGGGCGTTTGCACGCTTTTTTGACCGGGAGCAGTTCGCTGCTTATCTGATCAGAAAGGTGTACTGCGGCGCGCAGGAAGGAACGCTGATGGAGCTGGCGCAGCTGTGCGTGGACGCGGCCTCATTTCCGCGGATTGCGGCGGAGCGTCCGGGGGTGCGGGAGATCCGGCAGAGGGCATTTGAGCAGCTGCTGGAGAAAAATTTCCGAAATCAGAGAAATACGCCGGCAGACCGGGTGCGCCTGGTCATGATGCGCAGTGCCCTGACCGGGGATATTGCCTGTGAACGGCGCATCAGAGAGCCGCTTGAGTGTATCCTGGCGCTGGGGGACGGGAACTGTCAGACGATGGATCTGATCCGGACAGCTGACCGGCTCTACAATAATCTGGCGGATCCGGAGTTTGAGAAAAAGCACGGGAGCCTGGAACAGGTTATGGCAATCACGCTGGAGGAGCTGAAGGAATTTGACTGGAGAGATTTCCTGGACGAAGAGGCAAGGGAAGAACTGCTGGAACAGTATATGCAGCAGATGGAGCAGCAGATGACATCCATGGAGGAGGCCGGGAAAGCAGATAAGGAGCCGCAGGAGCGCCGGGGCAGGAAGCGCCGCGTGGTGGTTCTCGATGAAGAGGCAGTGCAGAAGGTTTACGGATATATCGAGAAAACTTTCGGCCGGTCGTATCTGAGTGAAATGGAGCAGAAGCAGGTTAATTTCCGTCTCTGCCGGGGAGCTCACTGTGACTGCAAGCTGTACTATACGGACGGGATCCTTGCAGATCCTGTCATGGTGAACGCGCAGTATGTGAACGCAAAGAAGCAGGCGCAGAATAACAGGCGGCTTTATCTCAACAGTAAAAATGTCGTGCGCAGGAATGTGGAGACGATGACCGATTATCTTCGACGGTCGCTTCTGCGGCGCACTCAGCCGGAACGGATCGAGTCGGAGTATGGAACGATCGTCCCCAACCGGCTGTGGAGAATAGGAAGGACAGATCCGGGAAAACTGTTTTACAGAACAGCCAGACAGGACAGTTCTCAGTTCGTAGTGGAGATCCTGATGGATGCGAGCGGTTCACAGAGAGACAGGCAGGGGCAGGTGGCGCTGCAGGCGTATATCATCAGCGAAGCACTCAGTCATGTGGGGATTCCGCACAGCATCATGAGTTTCTGCACATTCTGGGATTATACAGTGATGCAGCGCTTCCGCGATTTTGATGCGCCGCAGACAGAGAATCAAAAAGTGTTGGAGTATACGACATCCTCCAACAACAGGGACGGGCTGGCGATCCTGGCGGCGGCAGATGCGCTGATGAAGCGGGAAGAAGAAAACAGGATTCTGATTGTGCTCAGCGACGGACGGCCGAATGATGTGGTGGTGAACCGTCCCGGAAGCCGCAGCCCTCAGACGTATTCGGGGGAATATGCGGTGCGGGATACGGCCGCGCAGGTGCGCGCTGTCCGGGGCAGCGGTGTCTTTGTGCTCGGTGTGTTCACCGGGCAGGAGCAGGACCTTTCCGCGGAAAAAATGATTTTCGGAAAAGATTTCGCCTATATCCGGGATATCCGTAATTTCTCACGGGTTGTGAGCGGTTATCTGCAGCGCCTGCTGGAGCAGGATACAGAGTAAAAGGGGATTACAGAGGTGCGCAGCAAAAATGCCGGGACATTTCTGAACGGATGTTTGCTTTGCAGAAAGAACAGGGGACTTAGTTGGAATTTACGGGATTCTATGGTATCATCGATATTGTGTCCATAAATAGAATAGGATACATGATGAAGCAATCGAATACACCGCTGTAAGCAACGAGGTATTTGACCTTTGCGGCGGCCGCCAGATACCTGTGCAGGCATGGTTGTCTGGCTTGCCGCCCGAAAAAATAAAATATGTGACAGTAAATAAAAGGAGGTAATGAATGATGGCAGAAAAAACCTGCAGCAATTCATCATGTTCAAAAGAAAGCTGCGAGGGATGTCCCAGTGCGGCAAAACCCCAGAGCTTTCAGGTAGCACCTAATGCATATACGGATGTAAAGCATGTGATTGGAGTCGTCAGCGGAAAGGGAGGCGTTGGTAAATCTATGGTGACGGCATCTCTGGCCAATCTGCTGGCGGAGATGGGGTATCGCGTAGGTATTCTGGATGCGGATATCACAGGTCCGTCCATTCCGAAAATGTACGGTCTGAAGGGACCGGCACAGGCATCTGAGGAAGGGATTCTTCCGGAACTGGCGGCCAATGATGTGAAGGTTATGTCGCTGAATCTGCTGACACCAAACCCGGAGCAGGCTGTAATCTGGAGAGGCCCGGTGATTGCAAATATGGTAAAACAGTTCTGGTCAGAGGTGATCTGGGGCGAGCTGGATTACCTGCTGGTGGATATGCCTCCCGGAACCGGTGATGTGCCTCTGACTGTTTTCCAGTCTCTTCCGGTGGAAGGCATTATAGTTGTTACTTCTCCGCAGGAACTGGTTCAGATGATCGTAAAGAAGGCATACAATATGGCAAAAACCATGAATATTCCGATCCTGGGCGTGATTGAGAATTACAGCTATTTGAAATGTCCGGACTGCGGAAAGATCCTTCATGTGTTCGGTGAGAGCCATCTGGAAGAGACAGCTGCCGAACTTGGCCTGACAGTGGCAGGCAAAATGCCGATTGACCCGGCTTTTGCGCAGGCTGCAGATGCGGGTGAATTTGCAAAAATGCAGAATACGTATCTGAAAGATGCGGCAGATATTCTGCACAGACTGAAAGGCAGGAAGGACGGAGAGTAATCTGTGGGATTGACCGCATACGGTTTCGTTGTTGGAAGCAGCGGTGACTGTACAGAAAATGCAAAGTCACAATTTGTACACAGCACAAAACAGCAGTAGGTTTGCGGACAGATGTTCATGACGACCAGAAAATAACAGTTGACAAATAAAAAGAAAAATGACATAATGCGAAAAATGAACATGAAGGAAATGCGAAAAAAATCCATCATTGTTTTATCATATAAACGGAGGGATAAAGATGTCTGTAAAACAGATACGGCTGACGGAGTTTCAGGACGTAAAAGAATTTGTGACTGCTGCTGAACGATGTGATTATGATGTGGATATTTCATATAACCGGGTTGTGATTGATGCCAAGTCGCTGATGGGTGTTCTGAGTCTTGATCTGACAAAGGTTCTGACGGTAAAATACCATGAAGAAGACAGAGATTTTGAAGACATGCTGACAAAGTATGTTGTCTGATGTAACAGTAAAACAGAAGATATGAGTGTCTGAAAAAGGCGCTGCGGGTTCGCTGATATCGGATGGATCTGCAGTGCCTTTTTGTGCGGATGACGGGAAAGGAACCTGGTCATGGAAGAGGCAGAAAATGTAAGAATTTCAGTGCGCAATCTGGTGGAATTCATATTGAGATCAGGAGATATTGACAACAGCAAAGGATCATTTTCGGATCCTGATGCGATGCAGATGGGGAGCAGGCTTCACAGAAAGATACAGGGACGCATGGGCAGCAATTATCAGCCGGAGGTGTTTCTGACAGGGACATTTCCGTTCCCCGGGGATGGCATATCGATTACAGTAGAAGGCCGGGCGGACGGAATCATCCAGGAAAACAGCGGCATGACGGTTGATGAGATCAAGGGGGTTTTAAGAAGTCTGGAATATCTGACAGAGCCGGTACCGGTTCATCTGGCGCAGGCGAAGTGCTATGCATTCCTGTATGCACTCTCTCACGGGCAGGAAAGTATGGGGGTGCAGATGACATACTGTAATCTTGAGACGGAAGAGGTGCGCCGGTTCCGGCAGGAGTACAGCATGGAAGTGCTGCAGGAATGGTTTGACGGAGTGATTGGGGAATACAGAAAGTGGGCAGTCTATCAGCTGGAATGGAGAAAGACAAGGCAGGACTCCATTCGTAAAATACAGTTTCCGTTTCCCTACCGGGAGGGGCAGAGAGATCTGGCGGCCGTTGTGTACCGTACAATTGCCCGGAAGAAAAAGCTGTTTATTCAGGCGCCGACCGGGGCGGGCAAGACGATCACAACAATTTTTCCGGCGGTGAAGGCGGTTGGTGAGGGGCTGGGGGATAAGATTTTTTATCTGACGGCCAAGACGATTGCCCGCACCGTGGCCGAAGAGGCGTTCGGGATTCTTGAGCATCAGGGACTCCGCTATAAGACGGTGACACTTACGGCAAGAGAGAAGATCTGCTGCTGCGAGCAGCCGGAGTGCAATCCCCGGGACTGTCCGCGGGCGAAGGGACATTTCGACCGGATCAATGATGCAGTATACGATATGATTACACACCGCACATATTTTGGAAGAGAGGCGCTGGAAGAGCAGGCCAGGCAGTGGAATGTATGCCCGTTTGAGCTGTCGCTGGATGTAGCGCTGTGGGTGGATGCAGTCATCTGTGATTACAATTATGTATTTGATCCGAGAGTGCGTCTGAAGCGTTTTTTTGCGGATGGGATCAGAGGAGACTATCTTTTCCTGATTGATGAGGCTCACAATCTGGTGGAGCGAGGGCGGGAGATGTTCAGTGCTTCTTTGTATAAAGAAGATTTCCTGTCGGCCGGACGTGCAGTGAAGGCGGCAAAAGGTCTGATGTCATCCACGGAGCAGGAAAAAAATGGGGAAAGGCTGATCAGGACGCTGGAACGCTGCAACCGGCAGATGCTGGTGATGAAGAGGGAGTGTGAGGGATGCAGGATCCTGGACCATCCGGGAGTGTTGCCCGTTACACTGATGAATCTGTGCGGTGTGATGGAAAAGTTCTTGGAAGATTCCGTAAATGCAGTGCTGAATGAACAGATCCTGGAGTTGTATTTTCAGGTGCAGAGTTTTCTTCATATCTGCGACAGGCTGGATGAATGCTATGTCATTTACACAGAGCTGACGGAGGACGGGCGGTTCCATCTTAGGCTTTACTGCGTAGATCCGTCTGTCAATCTGGAAGAATGTCTGAATAAGGGCAGAAGCACGGTATTTTTTTCGGCCACACTGCTGCCGGTGGACTACTATAAAAGTCTGCTGAGTACAGAAAAAGATGATTACGCGGTCTATGCGAAATCATGTTTTGATGCGGCCAATCTGAAACTGCTGATCGGGACGGACACAAGCAGCAGATACAGAAATCGCAGCCTGAAGGAATATCAGAAGATTGCTTCTTATATAAAAAGAGCAATCCGGCCAAGGAAAGGAAATTATCTTGTCTTCTTTTCTTCTTACCGCATGCTGGAGGATGTGGCTCAGTGTTTTAAAGAGATGGCGTCTGAGGATACAGGATTGCTCTGCCAGACCGGCGGCATGAGTGAGGCGGACAGAGAAGAATTTCTCAGAAATTTTGATGAGAACCGGGAAAAAACTCTGGTAGGCTTCTGCGTGATGGGAAGTATTTTCGGCGAGGGGATTGACCTGAGGAGAGACCGGCTGATCGGCGCTATCATTGTGGGAACGGGACTTCCGCAGGTGTGCAATGAGCGGGAGCTGCTGAAAAACTATTACAGTAAGAAGCAGATGGACGGATTTCATTATGCCTACCGGTGTCCGGGCATGAACAAAGTGCTTCAGGCGGCAGGGCGTGTGATCCGGACGGAGGAAGACCGAGGGATTGTTCTGCTGCTGGATGAACGTTTTGCAGAATATCAGTACCGGCGGATGTTTCCCAGGGAGTGGGCGCAGACAGAGAGCTGTACTGTTAATAATATAGAAGAAAAGATCAGGCGTTTCTGGGAAAACAGATGATTGTCCCTTGTATACCGGATATATCTTGTGGTATAAAAATAGATGGATCGTAGTTCAGAGTGTCAAACACTCTGGTTTGGGATGACGCAGACGGTAATAGCTGTCTGCAGGATACGATAAGAGGAGCGTGGCAGTTATGTTTTGTCAGAAATGCGGGGCCGAGATAGATGAAAAAGATATGTTCTGCAGACAATGCGGAACTCCCGTGAAACACTCTGAAACAGAAAGACAGGGATGGCGTACGCAGCAGAAGAATGCGCTGCCGGAAGATACACCACCGCACAGACAGCAGCCGGAGGATGGGCAGCTGGAATGGACACCTTATACCTCATCATCCTACAGCGGCAGAATGCCTGAGAACGGCCGCCCTGAACGACCGTACCGGCGCGGCAAAAATATTGAAAGAAAAACAGACCGAAACGGCAGCATGGAAACAGAAAGCACACGGCCGGAACGGTCATGTCGGCGCAGCAGGGAGAATGCTGGCCAACGCAGGAAAGATGAGACATACAGTTGGCGGGAAGCAGAGCATACCGGCTCCGGGCGGCCATACAGTCAGCAACGGCATACGGAGGCATCTGGAAATTACCGGGACAGCTTTATGGGCAAGAGAGAAGAAAAATCCCATGCGATGCTGGTGACGGCAGCGGTTCTGCTTGGCATTGCGGTGCTGGCGGCAGCTTTTCTTGTGTTTTATTTTGTCTCCAGGCGCATGGCGACGTGTGATCCGGATGCAGTGGTGATTCTCACAGAGTCAGTGGGGAACGGAAATTCCGGCCGGACATCCGGCGGAACGATCGCGGCAGACCAGGGACCGGAGAAAGAAACAGAGCCTGCAGTGGTGATCAAAACTTCCGGGCAGGAACAGACTTCGACAGAGAAAAATGCCGGGCAGGCGACAGAAAAGAACGCGGAGCAGAAAACACCGTTGAAAGATCTGACAGTTGTCCGGGCGCAGACAGAAACGCAGGGGCAGGCAGCAGATGCCGGACAGAAATCGTCGGAAATCGAAACTGAGACAGAGGCACAGCAGGTTCAGATCAATGCTGACCGAATTGATAAAATATTCACGCAGGAAAGCACGGCGAAAGCATGGGCGTGTTACGTATATGACCTGAAAACTCATAAAGAGTGGGGAACTGGGGATTATGAAAAGCAGATGTACGCATCAGCAGTCATTACCGTGCCGATCCTGTATACGGCGGCAGTGAAGCTGGATGCCGGTGAGATCACACTGAACGATCCGATTACCTATGTCAACAGCATCGGGGGCCGGGGATTGTCAAACCCGGAAGAGAGGGATGGCAGCAGCTTTCCGCTTTCCTATTATCTGACGACAATGCTGACATACAGTGACAACAACTGCATGAACTGCCTGATTGACTATCTGGGGCTGGATCAGATCAATGCGGTGTGCCGCAGCGCGGGTTTTACAAGTGTGGATCTGCAGCGAAAGATAGTGGCTGAAGTGACAGATGGCAAAGACAATTATATCAGTGCCAGAGATCTGGTTTCCATGGTAAAAGAGCTTTATAATGGAAAATTTCAGACATTGGGCACTGATTTCATGAAGCAGTATTTTAAAATAGATGACGGAGACGGCAGCCGGACTGTGATTGGTCTGGCGGATGTGATACCGGCAGACAGCCTGTTCCTGAACCAGAACGGCAGGGGAGATACCCGCTATAATGAGGTAGCCCTGATTGCGGATGGGACTCGGGAATATATTATCAGTATTATGTGTACCGGGGATTACGGCTTCCAATATGAGACAGCCGTCCAAGATATATCCAGTTATGTTTATCAGATGGAGGAGTGACTCCCCATCTGATATAGCCTCCGGCAAGGCGCACATTGTCCGGGGGACAATGGATTTGCGCCGACCGAAACGGAGTGAAACATGGTTTGGCCGGATAAGCCACCAGGCAGCCCGGCTATGAGCAAGCAGAAAGGCGGATCTGCATGAACCGCGGCAAATCTGCAGTGTCACCAGCAAACAACAGGCGGGAAATCCGCCTGACATAATGAGGAGGAAAAACGAATGAATAATGTTAGGCGAGTGTATGTGGAGAAAAAGGAGGCATTTGCGGGAGCAGCAAAGGATCTGACCCATGAAATCCGCAGCTATCTTGGAGTGGAGAGGTTAAAGAAAATCCGTATCCTGATCCGTTACGATGTGGAACATATTTCAGACCAGGTATTTGCAGCAGCCTGTAAAACTGTATTTGCAGAGCCGCCGGTAGATATCCTGTATCAGGAGAATTTTCCCATGGGCGATCAGGACCGCACTTTTTCTGTGGAATACCTTCCGGGACAGTTTGACCAGAGAGCAGATTCTGCAGTACAGTGTGTGAAATTCCTGAAAGAAGATGAAGAGCCGATCATTCGTTCTGCTACCACTTATGTCATAGAAGGAGCCATCAGTGACGAAGAGTTCCAGTCCATTAAAAGTTACTGCATTAATCCGGTGGATTCCCGCGAGACCGATCTGGAAAAGCCGGAAACGCTGGTTACAAAATTTGAGGATCCGGCAGACGTCAAAATTTTTGACGGATTTGACGGCATGGATGAACAGGAACTCAAAGAGCTGTACGATTCCCTGAATCTGGCTATGACGTTCCGGGATTTCCAGCATATTCAGCATTACTTTGCGGGCGAGGAAAAGAGAGATCCTTCCATGACGGAGATCCGCGTGCTGGACACGTACTGGTCAGATCACTGCCGTCATACAACATTTTCCACAGAGTTAAAGCATGTGGAGTTCGGAGAAGGATATTACAGAAAGCCTATTGAGGATACGTATCAGCAGTATCTGACAGACCGCCAGGATGTCTACCAGGGACGGAAGGATAAATTTGTCTGCCTGATGGATCTGGCACTGATGGCAATGAAAAAGCTGAAAAAAGAAGGAAAACTGGAAGACCAGGAAGAGTCTGATGAGATCAATGCCTGCAGTATTGTTGTGCCGGTGGAGATCGACGGAAAGACAGAAGAATGGCTGGTCAACTTTAAGAATGAAACGCATAACCATCCGACAGAGATTGAGCCGTTCGGTGGAGCTGCCACCTGCCTTGGCGGAGCAATCAGAGATCCGCTCTCAGGCCGTACCTACGTTTATCAGGCAATGCGCGTGACCGGAGCGGCAGATCCTACCGTGTCTGTGAAGGATACATTAAAAGGCAAGCTGCCTCAGAAAAAGCTTGTGAGAGAGGCTGCCCACGGGTACAGTTCCTACGGCAATCAGATCGGTCTGGCAACAGGTTATGTAAAAGAAATTTATCATCCGGATTATGTAGCCAAGAGGATGGAGATCGGTGCTGTGATGGGAGCTGCGCCGAGAAAAGATGTGATTCGTGAGACCTCAGATCCGGGAGATATCATTATTCTGCTGGGAGGCAGAACCGGCCGTGACGGCATCGGCGGTGCTACCGGTTCTTCCAAGGTACATACCGAGGCATCCATCGAAGTGTGCGGTGCTGAAGTGCAGAAAGGAAATGCGCCCACAGAGCGGAAGATCCAGAGAATGTTCCGTCGCCCGGAAGTGAGCCGCCTGATCAAAAAATGTAATGACTTCGGTGCAGGCGGTGTGTCTGTGGCAATCGGCGAGCTGGCTGACGGACTGCAGATCTATCTGGACAAGGTGCCGAAAAAATATGCCGGTCTGGACGGTACAGAGATTGCCATCTCAGAGTCACAGGAGCGTATGGCGGTTGTTGTAGATCCGTCTGACGTGGAAGAATTTCTGAAATATGCGGGAGAGGAAAATCTGGAAGCTGTGGAAGTGGCGGTTGTCACCGCAGATCCGAGACTTGTGCTGATCTGGAGAGACAAAGAGATCGTCAATATTTCCCGTGCATTCCTGAATACGAACGGCGCACATCAGGAGACCGATGTGGCAGTGGATATTCCGGAAAAGGAGAACCGCTATTTTGTCAAGGAGCAGGTATCAGACGTGCGTGCAAAATGGCTGGATACGCTGGCTGACTTAAACTGCTGTTCCCAGAAGGGACTGGTCGAGATGTTCGACAGCTCCATCGGCGCAGGCTCTGTGCTGATGCCTTACGGCGGAAA
This sequence comes from uncultured Lachnospiraceae bacterium, assembly GCA_934371475.1. Classification (GTDB taxonomy): domain Bacteria; phylum Bacillota; class Clostridia; order Lachnospirales; family Lachnospiraceae; genus Merdiplasma. Next base: position 23,887 of record CAKRNX010000001.1, on the reverse strand, counting down.
GTATCAGCTGACCGAGACACAGGCCATGGTAGCCAAGCTTCCTGTGCTGAAGGGACATACCGATACTGTTACAATGATGAGCTACGGATTCGATCCGTATCTGTCTTCCTGGAGCCCGTACCACGGAGCGGTCTATGCTGTGCTGGAGTCCGTAGCGCGTATTGTGGCAAACGGCGGAGATTACAGCAAGATCCGTTTCACATTCCAGGAATACTTCCGGAGAATGACAGAAGATCCCCATCGCTGGAGCCAGCCGTTCGCTGCTCTGCTGGGGGCATATGCGGCACAGATGGGATTTGGCCTGCCTTCCATCGGAGGAAAAGACAGCATGTCCGGTACATTCAACGAGATTGATGTGCCGCCCACACTGGTTTCATTTGCAGTAGATGTGAATACATACCAGAATATTATTTCACCGGAACTGAAAAAAGCCGGAAATAAACTGGTTGTGCTTCGTATCGATAAAGATGAATATGATCTGCCGGTATACAGCCAGGTGATGGATCAGTATGGCAAATTCTTTGAAGATGTAAAGGCAGGAAAGATTGTTTCTGCCTATGCACTGGACGGCAAGGGCCTGGCGGCCGCTGTCAGCAAGATGGCATTTGGAAATGGTCTGGGCGTGAAGCTGGAGCACAATGTGGCACCGGAAGATCTGTTTGCAGCAGAATTTGGAGACATTGTGGCTGAAGTACCGGCAGAGAAGGTTGGACAGCTTTCCATTACTTATACAGTAGTCGGTGAAGTGACAGACCGGGCGGCTCTGGAGTATTCCAGCGTATCCATTCCGCTGGATGAAGCACTGGCGGCATGGAAAGGAACGCTGGAGAAGGTGTTCCGCACCGGAAGCGGTCAGGAAGAAGGAGCAGAGGCTAAATTTTTTGCCGGAAAACCGGATAAAGCAGAAGGGTACCTGGATGAAGAGGGATGCTACCATGCAGATTCTGTTTACGTATGCAGACATAAAGTGGCAGTTCCCAGAGTATTTATTCCGGTATTCCCGGGAACAAACTGTGAATATGACAGCACAAAGGCATTTGAGCGGGCCGGAGCCGAGGTAGATGTAAAAGTGTTCCGCAACCGGACAGCTGAGGATATCCGTGAGTCCGTAGATGTATTCGAGAAATCCATCGGCCAGGCACAGATTATCATGTTCCCCGGCGGATTTTCCGCAGGAGATGAGCCGGACGGATCGGCGAAGTTCTTTGCGACAGCATTCCAGAATGAGAAGATGAAAGAGGCCGTGATGAAACTGCTGAACGAGAGAGACGGACTGGCACTCGGCATCTGCAACGGATTCCAGGCGCTGATCAAACTGGGACTGGTTCCCTGCGGCGAGATCACTGGACAGAAAGAAGATTCTCCGACTCTGACCTTCAATACGATCGGACGCCATATCTCAAAGATGGTTTATACAAAAGTAATGACAAACAAATCCCCGTGGCTGCGTCAGGCGAAGCTTGGCGGCGTGTACGCGAATCCGGCGTCCCACGGTGAAGGACGGTTTGTGGCCAATGATGAATGGCTGGCAAAACTGCTTGTAAACGGACAGATTGCAACCATGTATGCAGACTGCGATGGCAACAGAAGCATGGACGAGGAGTGGAATGTGAACGGTTCTTATCTGGGAATTGAAGGAATTACAAGCCCGGATGGCCGTATCCTGGGCAAGATGGCGCACTCTGAGCGTCGGGATACTGCGGTGGCCATCAATATCTACGGAGAACAGGACATGAAGATTTTTGAGTCCGGAGTGGAATATTTTAAATAATGAATAATGATGAGATAAGAGCTCTGCTAAGAGAGCTGAAAGAACGTTCGGATGAGGACGGATCGGTAAAAAGCCCCATGGTCCATATCAGTTTTGCGGATGAAGAACCGGAGCGGAAAAGCTCCGGTTCTGCTAAAAGAAAGAACAAAACAAAAGATAAGACAAAGAAAAAAGGGCTGTTCGGGCGAAAGCATGCGGCGGGGGAGAATAAAGAGTTTCCGGAGCCGATAATACCTGAGGGGGAACCGGAGAAAGAAGAGACGGGAAGGAAAGTTTCAGAAGAAGTTTCAGAGAAAATGATTTCAGATGAGACAGTTCCTGAAGTGGATTCAGACAGAAAAGTCTCAGATAAGAAGTTCGCTGAAGAAATTTCGGATAAAACTTCCGTTGAAAAAACTTTCAGTGAAACGGATTTCACAGATGCAGCTGATATTTTAGATGAAAACGATGCTGAGCCGCGGAAAGGGAAAAAACATTTGTTTTTCCGCAGGAAGGCTGAAAACTTCGGGCTGCAACAGGATACTGAGGAGGAACAGCCGCAGCCGGAACATCTGCCTGATGAGAAAATACCTGAAACAGAAACGGATTTGGGGTATGAAGCTTCCCCAAATGCAAAAAATACGCTGACAGCAGAAAATGAAAACCGGAAAGATGAAAACAGGAAGGTGGATGTTTCGGGGGGAGATGAAGTTTTCCTTGAAACTCCGGCAGCGGATGGAGAAATTTCAGATAAAAAGAAAGTTGTTTTAAAAAAGACATCTGCTTCGGGAGAGGGGCGTCTGGTCTGGCGCAAAAAGCCGGGCGAAGGGCAGCTGGTTCCGGGTGCGCTGCAGGAAGAGAAGCCGTCGGAGTTGAAGCCTGCGCGTAAGAGGCCGGACAGAGAAGAACCGAATAAAAAAACAGATACAAAGAAAAAAGAGATCCGGAAAGCAGAAGGCGAAATGAAAACCGGAACTGAGAAGACGGAGGCAGATATCGCCAGGGCAGACAAATTTTCTGGAAAAATGAGCAGAAGAAAGGTTCGCATCACGCCGACATCCTTCATGAAAGAAGACTTTGAGTCAGATGCCGGAGATTTCCGTGAAGATCAGCTGTCGCTGACTCCGGAAGAGCTTGAGGCAGCTCTTTCAAGGACTGTATGGCAGAACCTGAAACAGGCATTTGGCGGATGGAGAGGCGAGCTGAAGTCCAGAGGCATTGCGGGCAAAGAGATGCTGATGATTATCACCGGGATTGCACTGGTGTGCATCATTCTTTTTACGGTGATGCATCTGTTCCTGAGCCCACAGGAGGACAGCGAGAATGTTACGGCAGATGAAGGTCTGCGCGTGACGGTGGTGCAGGAACCCGAGAGCTGGTGTACGAGCGGCAGTGTGACACTGAACATACGGGCGGACCGTCAGATCCAGTCTATTACGGTTGACGGCAAATCTTACGAGACGCAGAGCGGAAGCCGGGCGGAAGTGACACTGGAGGTTTCCGGCGAGACCGTGAATGTCATGGTAGTGACGGATGAGAGGATGCTGACCGCCAGTGTAGAGGTTCCGATGATTGATACAGAGGCACCCAGCGTCAGTGTTAAGCAGGAGAGCGGTACGGTTACGCTGACCGCGGCGGACAGTCGGTCGGGTCTGGAGAGTATCTATTACGGCGCGGTGGAGGGATTTAACGATGTGCCGCAGTATGAGAAATACACAGGCCCCTTCCGTTACCAGCAGGGCAAAATATATTACTATTATGCGAAGGATCTTGCCGGAAACACGACGGTACCGGTGCGGACCACGATGGAGCCAGCCGGCACTCTGGCACTGAATGCGGAGAAGATAACACTGTTCCCCGGAGACAGCTTTACGCTGACAGCGGTGGGAGAACCGGCAGGCAGCTATGTGAATCATGTGCAGATGACAACGCAGGATACGGACGTGATCAGCCTGGATGAGAAGGGGCAGATTACGGCACTGAAAGAAGGAGACGCTGCTGTGACTGTCAGCGCAGACGGGATGGCTCCGGTCAGCTGTACAGTAAGAGTGCGCACAGATACAGAGGTGACGCTGACCGCGCTGGGAGACTGCACGCTGGGGACAGATGCGTATTTTAATACCGACACAAACTTTGATGCATTCTATCAGATATACGGCGGAGACTATTTCTTTCAGAATGTGAAAGATATTCTCTCAGAAGATGACATTACATTTGCCAATTTCGAGGGAACACTGACCACATCAGACAGCAGGGAGAACAAAGAATATGCATTTAAAGGAGACTCGTCCTATGCACAGATTGTGAAAAATGCTTCGATCGACTCAGTGACGCTGGCGAATAACCACAGCAGTGATTACGGCGCGCAGAGCCTGACCGATACGGAAGAAAATCTGACGGCGGCCGGTGTGGATTACTGTATCGGTGACAAGATTATCGTCAAGGAAGTAAATGGCGTGAAAGTGGGTCTGATCGGTATTTATGTGCTGGACGAGGGCATTCAGAAAGCAGAGCAGGTGCAGCAGACGATTGCGGCGGCAAAGAGCCAGGGGGCTCAGATCGTAGTGGTCGCGTTCCACTGGGGAACAGAGAAGAGCGATACGCCGGATGAGACGCAGGTTTCCCTGGCGCACACGGCCATCGATAATGGGGCGGATCTGGTAGTCGGTCATCATCCCCATGTGCTGCAGGGCATCGAGCTGTACCAGGGCAAATATATCGCGTACAGCCTCGGAAATTTCTGCTTTGGCGGCAACAGCACGCCGAGCGATCTGGATACGATGATTTTCCAGACAGTATTTTACGTGGCGAAGGACGGAACAGTCAGCAGTGAGGTACGTATCATTCCCTGCTCCATCTCTTCAGCAGATGGCTGGAATAATTACCAGCCCACACCGGCGGAAGGATCAGAGGCAGATCGCATCATGGAAAAACTCAATGAGAGAAGCGCCCAGTTCGGCCAGTCTTTTGAGGCATATACAGAGCAGTAGAATGAAACGACAGGATCCAATGTTCCATTTCGGGAAGCGTGTTGCCTCTTGCGGCAGTCGCCGGGTATCCATGCAGACATAGCTGCTTGGCTCGTTGCCTGCGGGAATAAAAATGAGACAGTAAATCAGAAAAGGTACTGTGTGAGAACGGCTGTGTTTTCATGCGGTATCTTTTTTGATATTAAGTAGTGGGAGCATGTCACATTAAAAGTAGGGGTGGTTTTTCTTAAAGGTTGCTTAAAATTAAAGTGGATAGGGTGACAGTCGCATTTTTTTGTTATAAACTTATAAATATTGTTGCGGGCAAACAGGAAAGAAGTGTGAGATGGCTCCTACCTCTGCAGGTGACGAGAAACAAATCAGTATCAGTGGTGGGAGTCAATCCCCCGTCTGATAAGCCTCCGGCAGGGCGCACATTGTCCAGTGGACAATGGATTTGCGCCGACCGAAATGAAGTGAAAAAGACCACAGAGCATATTTGAAAAGGCGTTTTGGTAAACGGGAACCGGCAGTTCACGAAAAGTCTTTTCAAATATGCTTCAGGATTTACAAAGGAAAATGATGAAGGAGAGAAGAAAATGTTTTGTATGAAGTGTGGAAAACAGATCCCGGACGATGCACTTTTCTGCAGCGGCTGCGGCGCAAAAGTAGAGCATGAAGCGGAGCAGACAAGTGTGCCGCAGTCAGAGCAGGCCGTGAGTACGATGGCAGCCAGACAGACGGAGCCGGCGTATCAGTCAGCTGGGAACGGAACAGCGGAAGAAAGACCGGCGGCAGGCGGTCAGAAGAAAAAAGGCGGCATGGGACGTATGATTGTGGCTGCCGCAGTGATCGTCGTTGCAGGTGTGCTGGTTTATCGCGCAGTAGCTCCGTCAGAGTCGAAACGTCTGGAAAAAGTAAAAAATATACTGGAAGAAACAAAATACTGGGGCAGCCCGGAGAAGGAAGAGGCGCGCCATATGGGGATGGATGAGAACAACGAACTCGCAAGTATTTCCAATGGAACGAGCTATCAGGTACAGTATGTATTTGGACAGGGGAAAGACGGACTGACGTGTGAGGCACGCTGCTACACGTATGATGAGAACGGCAGCCCGGTTTCCTGGTTCTACGATTTTGATCTGGCAAATGTCACACTGGAAGAGGATGGAAGGGATCACAGTCAGGTGAGCGTTCAGCTGAGTAATGCGCGGAATGAGGACGAACGTTACAGAAGTGAACTGGATGGGTATTCTCTTGAGTTTTCCTACGATGATAAGTGGGAAAATATAACGCTGAAGGATGGAAATCTGGAGCTTGTGCCGCAGAGCGAGAGACTGGAAAGCGATCAGTTTACGTTTACGGAAAATACAGTTTATCTTCATCTGACTCCGACTGCACTGGATGCGGTATTTGACGAAGCAAACAACAGCCTTCATGATTATCTGGACAGTTTTGTCCCGGAAGGCTACAGTCAGGATCAGCAGATGGATATCAACTGGACGTGTTACTATGACAGAGAAAAAGGCATCAACTACGAGATGGTTCGTTTCCCGCTGTACACGGAGAGACTGCAGGAAGATCCGGATTACTGGGAAGGTGTGGCGAAAGAGATCAAGACAAGAGTAGAGGATGCACTGAACAGCAAAAAGCAGATCATCACAGAGGTTCTGATTGTCAGTGCAGACAATACGGCAGCTTACCTTTACAGTGATGCGGACGGTATGGTCAAAGATCCGGATGCGATCTGGTATGCCGGACTGAAAGGCGAATACTGGTGGGGAGATGACGGAGTATCCGCATCAGATGCACTGGTAGATTCATTTAGCCCACTGATGTAGAATGCAATGCTTTCATGTGTCGGCCTGACACGCGCCTTGCGGCAGGAATGATGGAAAATTTCGGAAAATAAGATAAATAAAAATGGGAGTCTCATGTGGCCGCTGACAAGTCAGTGATCATATGGGACTCCCTTCAGGTTATGCCTGAAAAAGTATTTTTTCAAACTGGACGATGTAGCTTTCAAAAAATATTTTCAAACATGCTGTTATGATTTTATTTCTTTAGGAGAATGGTTTGTATTAGCTTGTTTTGGTAATTTCTGCCTGAAACGGGATCAGAAATCTACCTCAGTGCCATAGTATGTGCAGGTAAGCAGTTTTTCCATGTTGGCAGGATCGATAGAGCGCGGGTTGGAGCCTGTGCAGGCATCACCGACAGCCAGCTCAGCGATTTTGCCGACTTTCTCTTTGAACTCATCTTCCTGGATGCCGAACTCTTTCAGAGTTTTCGGGATATTCAGTCTGACATTGAACTCATCAATCTTTTCGCAGAGGCTGTTGATCAGCGCCTGCTCAGATTTGCCTTCCAGCCCCATTCTGCGCGCGATCTCTGCGTAGCGGGATGCTGCAACAGGATCCTTTGCATTGTAGCGGATGACGTACGGCAGGTAGATGGCATTTGCACAGCCGTGAGGAATATGTCCGGTAGAGAAAGCAGCTCCGGTCTTGTGCGCCATAGAATGAACAATACCAAGCAGTGCATTGGAAAATGACATTCCAGCCAGGCACTGTGCGTAATGCATCTGCTCTCTGGCATCCATGTTCTTGTTATAGGAAGCCGGCAGATATTCCAGAACCATCTCGATCGCCTGCAGTGCGAGCGGATCAGTGAAGGGGCAGTGCAGGGTAGATACATATGCTTCGATTGCATGAGTCAGAGCGTCCATACCGGTGTAGGCAACCTGCTTCACAGGAAGTTCTGCAACCAGATCCGGATCAACGATAGCTACGTCCGGTGTGATGTTAAAGTCAGCCAGCGGATACTTGATGCCCTTCTCATAATCGGTAATCACAGAGAAAGCAGTGACTTCGGTAGCAGTACCGGAAGTAGTGGGAATAGCGGCGAAATGAGCCTTCTGACGCAGTTCCGGGAAAGCAAACGGAGTGATCAGGTCCTCAAATTTGGTATCCGGATACTCATAAAATGCCCACATGGCTTTGGCAGCATCAATGGGGGAACCGCCGCCCATGGAGACAATCCAGTCAGGCTGAAATTCCTGCATTACTTTTGCACCGCGCATCACAGTCTCTACAGAGGGATCCGGCTCAACGCCTTCAATCAGCTGCACTTCCATGCCGCCTTCTTTCAGATAATTGACTGCCTTATCCAGAAAGCCCTGACGTTTCATAGAACCGCCGCCGACAACCAGAACTGCCTTTTTGCCTTTCAGATTTTTCAGCTCTGCCAGGCTTCCTTTTCCGTGATAAATATCTCTGGGTAATGTAAATCTTGCCATATTCGAAACATCTCCTTTTCTACAGACTGGATTACATGGATTGCTGTGTGCTCTGCACTTTTACAATCGAGGTAATCAATGTGTTGTTTTTCGATCTGACGACAGTATAGCATTGTTAATTAATTAACGCAATAGCAAAAGAATAAAATTGTTAAATTTGTAACAAATATGAGAAACCATGAAAATACAGGGATATATGTAGGAATTTTAGAGTATAGAAAAAATGTAAGTGGGAAAAATTGTCAGAAACAGTTATAAATTTAACAAAAAGATAAAAGAAAATATAAGATTTCTGTCATAAATGTGCAGGCATCTGTTCTGGTTTTAGGGTATTGCATTTGACATGATTTTTTAGCGTGTGAAATGTTGTGTCAGAAACATTTGGCGTATAGTCGGTATGTCAGAAGCCTGCGGCAAGATGCAAGCCCGCATATGGAACAAAGGCTGTGTCACTGAACGTATGATTCCCGCAGTATATGGAAAAGAGCTATAAGCACTATAGCATAGAAAATGTGTCCGTGGACAAACGGGAAAGAATATGGGAAATCTCCCCGATAAAAGGGATTGTCACAGACAGAAGAAAAAAGTACAATATATCAGATGTGAGATGATTTCCGCCTCGCAGCAAGAATGCCGGGGTATTCTTGAATGAATATTAATTTGGCAGACAGGAGGAACGAAAGATGGATAAAGAAAAACTGAGCAGAATCATAGAATCAATGAAACAGGAGCAGATCGAGCAGCTGCTGGTGTGCGATCCCGCATCTGTGTGTTATCTTACAGGCAAATATATTGACTGTATGGAGCGGATGATGGTGCTGTATCTGGATGTGCAGGGAAATCACAGGCTGGTAATCGGCAGGCTGTTCCCGCAGAAAGAAGATCTGGGCGTGCCGGTGCTGTACTTTGACGACACAGAAGATCCGGTGGCTCTGCTGGCGTCCCAGATGCGCAGCACCGCGCGGATCGGTGTAGACAAAAAGTGGCCTGCCAAGTTCCTGATCCCCTGTATGAAGCAGTTTCCGGAAGCAGAGTTTGTAGACGGATCCTATATCATTGACCGGATCCGGCAGATCAAGAGCAGTGAGGAGCAGGAAAAAATGATAGAAGCGTCCCGCTGCAATGACCTGGCGATGGATCAGCTGATTCCGCTGGCAGTCAAAGGATACAGCGAGGTAGAAGTGGGAGAGAAACTGAAAGAGATCTATCTGAGCCTGGGCGCAGAGGGTCATTCTTTCCCGCCGATTGTGGGATACGGAGACAACGGAGCAGATCCCCATCATGAATCAGACAATTCGCATGGAAAATACGGGGACTGTGTGGTGCTGGATGTGGGATGCCGAAAAGACGGATACTGTGCAGATATGACCAGAACCGTATTTATCGGCAGTGTGTCAGAAGAAGCCAGAAAAATTTATGAGATTGTAAAAGAGGCGAACCGCAGAGGCCGTGAGGCAGTAAAACCGGGTGTGCGTTTCTGCGATATCGACGCAGCAGCGAGAGACTATATCACAGAGCAGGGATACGGGGAATACTTCACGCACCGCCTGGGGCACAACATCGGCATGGAAGTGCATGAGTGGGGCGATGTATCCTCCGCCAACACAAATGTCGTAAAGCCGGGCATGTGCTTCTCCATAGAGCCGGGCATCTATGTGCCGGGCGTGGCAGGAGTGCGTATCGAGGATCTGGTGCTGGTGACAGAAGACGGACATGTGGATCTGAACCACTACACGCACGATTTAATTGTAGTGCCCACGGAAGAACGGTAAAACAGGATTACTGACTGAAAAACAAGTAATGAGGGTTGCGGAAACACAAAACTGTTGCCGCATATTTTGGAAATAAGTATTTGTGTAATATGAGATACATCAGATGTGGGGTGACTCCCACCTCTGTAGGTGGCGAGAAACAAATTAGTATCAGTGGTGGGAGTCAATCCTCCATCTGATATAGCCTCCGGCAGGGCGCACATTGTCCGGTGGACAATGGTTTTGCGCCGGCGCTTGTTGCGCCAAGATATACCTCTAACGGTGTTTATCATGTCAAATTGTATTTCTGCCGGCGCTCGGCTTTACGGGAAACGAATGTGTTCGGATTGTTATTTCAGGGATCTTATGATAGAATGGGAACAGATTTGAGAGGAACAGCTAGGATCAAACAGGAGGAGACAGACAATGGAAAGATATAAAGAGGAATTTATTGAGTTTATGGTAGACTGCCAGGTGTTGAAATTCGGGGATTTCGTAACCAAGAGCGGAAGAAAAACACCGTTTTTTGTAAACACGGGATTTTACCGTACCGGCGCACAGCTGCGCAGACTGGGCGGCTATTATGCGAGAGCCATCCATGACAAATTCGGACTGGATTTTGATGTGCTGTTCGGACCGGCCTATAAGGGCATTCCCCTGACCGTGGCGGCTACCGTAGCAATCAGCGAGATGTACGACAAAGATATTAAATACTGTTCCAACCGCAAAGAAGTCAAAGATCACGGTGACAAGGGGATCCTGCTTGGCAGCCCTATTGAGGACGGCGATAGAGTAGTCATTATCGAGGATGTGACTACAGCAGGCACTTCCATTCAGGAGACACTGCCGATCATCCGTGCGCAGGGCGATGTGCAGCCGCTGGGCCTGGTGGTCTCCGTAGACCGCATGGAGAGAGGTCAGGGAACCAAGAGTGCGCTCAAAGAGATTGAAGAAAAATACGGTCTGAAAACCACGGCGATTGTCACCATGGCAGAGGTAGTAGAACATCTCTACAACAAGGAGTACAAAGGAAAGATTATCATCGACGATGCGATGAAAGCAGCGATTGATGCATATTATGAACAGTACGGAGCAGAGCAGGCGGAGGAATAGTACATGAATGAAAATCAGAAGACATACAGAGTCCTGAACAGCGCGGGCGTGACCAGCCTGGTGACAGGCATCGTGGCTCTGACAGTAGGCATGGCAGTGGGGGTGCTGGGCATTGTCAACGGAGCCAGATTATTAAAGAGAAAAAGCAGTGTTATGATCTGATGAAGGCATCGACGGGAAAGAAAATCCGCATTGCCGGTGGTATTCTGTTTGCGCTCTATATGTTTCTGCTGATCTATTTTCTGTTTTTCTCAGAAAGTTATGGGAGGGCGGCAGGGCTGGAGGAATACCACTATAATCTGACGCCATTTCGGGAGATCCGCAGATATCTGCACTATCCGGGACTGCTGGGAGCCTATGCGGTAGTCACTAACCTGGCGGGAAACGTGATAGGATTTCTTCCGTTTGGCGCGATCCTTCCTGTGCTGAAGCGCAATATGCGCTGCTGCTGGAAGGTTGCGCTGCTCGCGTTTGAGTTCAGCGCCATGGTAGAAGTGACTCAGCTGATTACCAGAGTGGGCTGTTTTGATGTGGATGATATTATCTTAAATACAGTGGGCGGTGTGCTGGGATACGGGATGTTTGCCCTGTGCAACCGTCTGAGGAGAAAATATTATGGCTAAAAAAAGAGACAGATATTCTGCGTATCTGTATGAAGAGACCCGGCATTCCGGCAGAGGGATACTGGCCTGTGTGCTGGGCAGTATTTCTCTGCTGGTTTTTATTATACTGACGGTTGTGTGTACCATACTCTCCGGCAGCGCGGGAGCCTGGAGCGGTTCTGTCGGATTTACCGCTTTTGCGGCGGCATTTTACGGAATGGTGACAGGATTGCAGAGCTTTCATGACCAGTGCAGATCGTACATGTTCTGCAAAGTGGGGACGCTTCTGTGCGGGTTTATGGTGGCAGTGTGGTTCCTGATTTTCTGTGTGGGACTCGCATCATAAGATGACAGAGGAAATAAGAACAAAAGTTTGCATTGTAAAAGGAATATGTTCTGAAATCTTATAAAAGATGTACTGAGAAGGAGACAGCAGATGAAGCGGCTAGAGCAGCAGATGCAGTTTATTATGGAAGTAGACAAGCTCAAGCAGATCACGAGGCAGAGCTACATTACAGGCGGCAGCCGGAAAGAGACGGACACGGATCATTCCTGGCATTTGGCGATGATGTGCGCGCTGCTTTCTGAATATGCCAATGAAAAGATTGATGTGTTAAAAACGATGGAGATGGTGCTGATCCACGATATTGTGGAGATTGATGCGGGGGACACCTATGCTTATGATGCGGCGGGCAACCAGAGCAAACGTCAGCGGGAAGTGGCGGCGGCAGAGCGGATTTTTCATCTGCTCCCGGAGGATCAGGCCGTGTATATGAGGCAGCTGTGGGAAGAGTTTGAGACGCAGGATACGCCGGAGTCACGATTTGCCAATACGCTGGACAAGATCCAGCCGATTATGCTCAACGACGCCACCGGCGGAGTTTCCTGGAGGGAACACGGCGTGAAGGAGAGTCAGATCATGGGACGCAATGCCAGGACTCATGAGGGATCGGAGCAGCTGTGGGAGTATGCACGCGGGCTGATTGAGAAAAATGTGGGGAGCAATATCAGATGCGATATGGCTTCCAACTCGCAGCAGGAAGGCTGAGGCATTCCTGAATCTTACATGAAAGAGATGATGGACAGGAAGGGTGATGACAGATGAGAGAACGTTTGGAACTTGCAATAGAGCGGATCGGGCAGATCTTGCAGGAGCAGACGGTTCCGGCGCCGTTTGACGGATATTTCCGCACAGTGGCCGGATTTCTGCTGGATGTGGATCGGATAAGACAGGAGCTGGAGACCGGCGCTGTGGATGGTTATACGCTGGAGCAGTGGCAGGAGCAGAATCAGCGCCTGTATGGAGATATTCTGCCGGAGCATTACGGGGAAAGTTACGGCAATCCGGCTTACGCAGTGAAAGTGCTGGGCGAAGTTCACGGAAAGATTTTAAGTTTTCTGTACGAACAGCTGAGGGGGATGATCCCGTATGTGTTTGAACTGCGGGACAATCCTGATATACTGGAATGCATTGTGGTGCATCTGGAGCTTTTCATTGAAGTATACAACTGCTTTGAACAGCAGCAGACGCCGGAATACCGGGAGATCCAGCAGATGATTTACTGGTTTGTCAGCGATTACAGCGACGTGTTTGTGACGGAGCGGATCAGACAGGGCGTGGATCCTGCCAGAGATTTTGCTGTTAAGATCATTATGGACTCAGATCTGAATGATCTGCGCTACCTGTACCGGTACGGAGAGTATGTGACGGAGAATGAGCTGAGGACAGCCGGATATCTGAACTCTCTGGATGAGAAAGAGATACAGGCCATGGCGGACACTTACACGGAGGGATACCGGATCGGATTTGTCCATGGCGGGAAAGACCTCTCCAGAAAGCTGACCGTGAATATCCGCTATCATCTGGGATTTGAGCGGATGGTGCGTGCAGCGATCCGCAATTTTGACCGCATGGGACTCAAGCCGGTCATTTACCGCTATGCGCTGAACACGGTGAACAAGCGGGGCGACAGCCGGATCGGCTACATCGGCGCAGTGCCGAACAAACAGTTTGATTATGATCACAGAGAGGACGCGGCCATCTACCTGGACAAAAAATTTGTGGAGCGCCGCCTTGGTGTGATGCGGAGTGCGTATGAGACATTTAAGACACTGGCGGCAGGCCATGCGGGTCCGGCAGTGATTGAGACCTTCGGCGAGACACCGTTCACTCCGGCGCAGCAGGACTGCGGTTATCATTTTTCAGAGAAACAGCAGCAGCTGATGGTCAAAATGAATAATGAGGCGGTACAGCTGACGAACCAGTATATTATAGGAAAAGAGCGCAGCTTTACGATCATTGCATTTCCGGTTCCGGAGATCGGGGAACGGTTTGAGGAGATTTTTGCGGATACGGTACGGATCAATACGCTGAATTATGAGCTGTATCAGAGGATCCAGCAGACGATTATTGATGCGCTGGATCAGGGAACCCATGCGCATATTGTGGGAAGAGGCAGCAACAGGACCGACCTGACGGTGGCATTCCATCCTCTGGCCGACCCATCAAAAGAGACAATCTTTGAAAACTGTGTGGCAGATGTGAATATTCCGGTGGGTGAGGTGTTTACTTCCCCGCGTCTGACCGGGACAAACGGTGTGCTCCATGTGACCCGGGTGTTTCTGAACGGACTGGAATACCGCGATCTGAGCCTTACATTTCGGGATGGCATGGCGGTGGATTATAACTGTGGAAATTTTGATACAGAAGAGGCCAACAGAGATTACATCAAAGCCAACATCATGTATCATCATGAGGGACTGCCGATGGGAGAATTTGCGATCGGTACAAATACCACAGCCTATGCAATGGCGGAGAAATATCAGATCGGTGCGCTGCTCCCGATCCTGATTGCAGAGAAAATGGGACCCCATTTTGCAGTGGGCGATACATGCTACAGCTGGGATGAAGACAGCGCAGTCTACAATCCGGACGGCAAAGAGATTATCGCAAGAGATAACGAGGTTTCAATTCTGCGGAAAGAGGATCCCGGAAAGGCATATTTCGGATGTCACACGGATATCACAATTCCCTACAGTGAGCTGGGACTTCTGGAGGTGCTGGGAGAGGGTGGCTTCCGCCGCGAGATTATCCGGGACGGCAGATTTGTGCTGGAAGGCACACAGGAACTGAACGTACCTCTCGATGAGATGGAAATTTCTTGACATCGTATTTGAGAGTTAGTAGAATTAAAAATTGTTGAAACAAACCATGAACATAGGGAATACGGCGGCAGTGGACGCGCTGGATGTACCTGATATGATTGCAGAGGTGCGCAGGAGCAATATGTCATGCAAATGTATGGCGCGCACCTTGCAACAAGAATGCCCCGGCATTCCTGAAAACGTGGGCATGGACGGAAAGTAAAATGAATATTGCAGGAGGACGCAGGCATGGCAAAGGTTGGTATTGTAATGGGCAGTGATTCTGATATGCCCGTAATGAGCAAAGCGGCGGATATGCTGGAAAAATTCGGAATCGAGTATGAGATGACGATTATTTCCGCACACAGGGAGCCGGACATTTTCTTTGAGTATGCGAAGAGTGCAGAATCAAAGGGGATTAAAGTGATTATTGCAGGTGCGGGAATGGCAGCTCATCTGCCGGGTATGTGCGCGGCAATCTTCCCCATGCCGGTGATCGGCATTCCCATGCACACTACATCCCTGGGCGGCCGGGATTCCCTCTATTCTATTGTACAGATGCCGACAGGCATTCCGGTAGCTACCGTTGCGATCAACGGGGGCGCCAATGCCGGCATCCTTGCAGCAAAGATCCTTGCGGTTTCAGACCCGGAGCTTCTTCAGAAGCTGAAAGATTACTCAGAAGAAATGAAACAGCAGGTCGTAAAAAAAGACCAGAGACTTCAGGATGTAGGATATAAAAATTATTAATGTATCCTAATGTCCCGCAGCAGACAGCGGGACGGGGGTCCGTTTGGACCCTGGTGCAAATAAAAATATGAGCAGATCACAGGAGGAAGTTATGGATTACAAGAACGCAGGCGTTGATATTGAAGCAGGTTACAAATCAGTTGAGTTGATGAAGGAACATATCAAGAAAACCATGCGCCCGGAAGTGCTGACCAACATCGGCGGTTTTTCCGGAGCATTTTCCATGAACAAGTTTAAAAATATGGAGAATCCCACTCTGGTATCCGGTACGGACGGCGTGGGAACGAAACTGAAACTGGCATTTATCATGGACAAGCATGACACGGTGGGCATTGACTGTGTGGCTATGTGTGTGAATGATATTGCCTGTGCAGGCGGCGAACCGCTGTTTTTCCTCGATTATATTGCCTGCGGTAAGAACTATCCAGAGAAGATCGCACAGATTGTCAGCGGTGTGGCCGAAGGCTGTGTGCAGTCTGACGCGGCGCTGATCGGCGGTGAGACTGCTGAGATGCCCGGATTTTATCCGGAAGACGAGTATGATCTGGCCGGATTTGCCGTAGGAGTAGTAGATGAGAAGGATCTGATCACCGGCAAAGATCTGAAGGCAGGGGATGTGCTGATCGGCATTGCTTCTTCCGGTGTTCACAGCAATGGCTTCTCCCTGGTGAGAAAAGTATTCTCCATGGACAAAGAGACACTGAATACTTACCATGAAGAGCTGGGCAAGACGTTGGGCGAGGCGCTGCTTGCTCCGACCAAGATCTATGTGAAAGCGCTGCGCAGTGTCCGCGAGGCCGGTGTGCGCATCAAAGGATGCAGCCACATTACCGGAGGCGGATTCTATGAGAACGTGCCCAGAATGCTGCCGGAAGGCGTGCGCGCCGTGATTAAGAAGGACAGCTATGAAGTGCCGGCAATCTTCCGTATGCTGGCAAAAGAAGGAACTATTGCAGAAGAGATGATGTACAATACTTACAACATGGGTATCGGTATGGTGGTAGCTGTGGACGCGGCTGATGTGGAGAAGGCAAGAGCGGCCATCGAGGCGGCAGGCGAGACTTCCTACGTGATCGGAAATATCGAGAACGGAGAAAAAGGAGTAACCTTATGCTGAAGCTGGCAGTCCTGGTGTCGGGAGGCGGCACCAACCTGCAGGCAATCATCGACGCCATCAGAGACGGCGTTGTGACAAATGCAGAGATTGACATTGTCATCAGCAACAACAAAAACGCCTTTGCGCTGGAGCGTGCAGCGAAATGCGGCATTGAGTCCAGATGCATTTCACCGAAAGATTATGAGGACAGAGCGCAGTTTGAGGCAGCGCTTCTGCAGGTACTTGTGGATCGGAAGATTGATCTTGTTGTGCTGGCGGGCTGTCTGGTTGTGATCCCGGAGGCGATGGTGGATGCGTTCCCGAACAGGATCATCAACATCCATCCCTCCCTGATCCCGTCTTTCTGCGGGACAGGATATTACGGGCTGAAGGTACATGAGGCGGCGCTGAAACGGGGCGTGAAAGTGTCGGGGGCGACGGTTCATTTTGTAGATAAGGGAACGGACACCGGCCCCATCATTCTGCAGAAGGCTGTGGAAGTGAGACAGGGGGATACTCCGAAGGAGCTGCAGCAGCGGATCATGCAGGAAGCAGAGTGGAAGATCCTGCCCAGCGCCATTGACCTGATTGCCAACGGGCGGGTGAAAGTCGTGGACGGACAGGTGGAGATTGTTTAGCAAACACGCTCTAGGCGAGTTCAGAAAACAGGAGGACTTTGATGAAAATTTTGATCGTAGGCAGCGGCGGACGGGAACATGCACTGGCATGGAAGATTGCCCAGAGTCCGAAAGCTGAGAAAATATACTGTGCGCCGGGAAATGCAGGCATTTCCGAATATGCGGAGTGCGTAGATATCAAGGCAATGGAGTTTGACAGACTGGCAGAATTTGCCAAGTCTCATGAGATTGATCTGACGGTAGTCGGCATGGACGACCCGCTGGTGGGCGGCATTGTGGATGTGTTTGAGGCGCAGGGACTGCGGATTTTCGGACCGCGCAAAAATGCGGCAATCCTGGAGGGTTCCAAGGCATTCTCCAAGGATCTGATGAAAAAATATCATATTCCGACTGCGGCATATGAAAATTTTGACGATCCCGAGAAAGCACTCCATTATCTGGAGACAGAGGCGAAGTTTCCCATTGTGCTGAAGGCGGACGGCCTGGCGCTTGGCAAGGGTGTGCTGATCTGTCAGGATCTTGAAGAGGCAAAAGCCGGTGTAAAATCCATCATGGAGGACAGGCAGTTCGGTGCGGCCGGCAACCGTATGGTCATCGAAGAGTTCATGACAGGGAGAGAAGTGTCTGTGCTGTCGTTTGTGGATGGAAAAACGATTCGCTGCATGACTTCCGCACAGGATCACAAGAGAGCGGGAGATGGCGATACAGGTCTGAATACCGGAGGAATGGGAACTTTTTCCCCGAGTCCTTTCTATACAGAAGAAGTGTCAGAGTTCTGTGAGAGATATATTTTCCAGCCTACTGTGGATGCCATGGCGGCAGAAGGCAGGGTGTTTAAGGGCATCATTTTCTTCGGGCTGATGCTGACACCCGATGGACCGAAGGTGCTGGAGTACAATGCGAGATTTGGTGATCCGGAGACACAGGTCGTGCTGCCGCGCATGAAGAATGATATCGTAGAAGTGTTTGAGGCATGTATCGACGGCATGCTTGATCAGATTGACCTGCAGTTTGAGGATAATGCCTGCGTTTGCGTGGTGCTTGCTTCTGATGGCTATCCGGTCAGCTACGAAAAAGGATTTGAAATTCGCGGACTGGATCGTTTTAAGGACAGGGACGGCTATTACGTGTTCCATGCGGGGAGTGCGTGGAAAGACGGCCGTATTGTCACGAACGGCGGCCGTGTGCTGGGCGTGACAGCCACAGGAAAAGATCTGAAGGCTGCCAGAGCCAATGCCTATGAAGCGGTAGACTGGGTAGATTTCGATAATAAATATTACAGGCATGACATTGGCAAGGCAATTGATGAAGCATAAATGAAAGGAAATGAGGAGTATCATGAATGATAAGTGGTTGAAAAAGATCAGATGGTACGTGCTTCTGGCGATAGCGGTTCTGATGTTTGGCAGCATCAGCGTGCTGGCTTCGGAGGATGATAATTCCCTGTCATCGCTGGGAATTATCACGGAAGGCGCTACAGTGTCCCCGGAGTTTTCCTACAGCACCTGGTACTATACGGTTACTGTACCGGCGGGGACGAAGGAGCTGGAACTGGATCCGGTTCCCAGCAGTGCCAGCGCTACGATCAGCAGCATCACCGGTACCACGCTGAATGAGGATGGAACAGGAGATGTCAATATCACGGTACAGGCTGGGAACGGTACGACATTTACGTATGAGCTGAGCGTCGTATCAGACGGAGAGGCGCCTGCGGCAGAGACTGAGGCGGCTACGGAAAAAGCCACTGAGACGGAGACAGAGAAGCAGACAGAGGCGCAGACTGAGGATTCACAGTATGTAAAAGTGGACAAAAATTCTCTTCAGGAAGCAGAGAATACAATCACAGATCTGAAAGGCGAGATCACAAAATATAAGGACAAAGTCAGCCTGTATACCAAGATTATGTACGGACTCATTGCTCTGGCCGTGATCTTTCTGTTTATTGTCATTAACCTGCTTCTGAAGAAAAAAGACCTGAAATCTGAGCTGAATGATTACAGAAGCTACGGCTATACGGAGAACAAACCGGACAAGAGCGCCAAGAAGGTGCAGAAAGCTCAGAAAAAGGCGAAAAAGAAAGAAGAAATGTTTGATGACGATGATGAGTTCCGTTCCGTGCCGCCTTACGGTACAGATGGTCCGGCGATGGGAGGTTATCCGGGAGCCGGAATGGACGCATCACCGGCAGAGCAGCAGATACAGTCATTCTATCAGCCGGGAACGCCGCAGCCTTCCTATCCGGGGCTGGACGTGCAGCCGCAGAAGTCACAGAAGAAGTCAAAAAAGATGCCGGAGTATGAAGCTCCCGCACCTGCACCCAAACAGGAAAAAGTGCTGAAAGAAAACAAAAAAGACAAAAAGAACAATGTAGAGATCGACATGATTGATCTGTAAACAGAAATAAAAGCAGGGACACGCGATGTGCTCCCTGTTTTTTGTTTCACAGGAAATTGTGTCCGGTGAAACAAAAAGCCTTTGGCAGGATGCGCAGCGCACAGAGAAGAAAATGTGTCCTCCGGATGTACCATGAGGTTATACGGCAAAATAGAGAAAACGGCATACGCCGCCTGCCTGCGCTTATACTTGACAGAAAGATAGCATATTTGTTATAGTGTTTCTAGCACAAAGGAGGATCACGCTTATGATGATTGAAATTGATTTTCAGAGCGATGAAGCGTTATATATGCAGTTGAGAAACCAGATCATCCTGGGGATTGCCACGTCCGTGCTTCGGGAGGGGGATCCGCTTCCCTCAGTACGGCAGCTCGCGGATGATATAGGGATCAACATGCATACGGTAAATAAAGCCTATTCCGTGCTGCGCCAGGAGGGATTTGTGACGATTGACCGGCGGCGTGGAGCCGTGGTGGCGCTGGATGTGGATAAGAGGCATACGCTGGAAGAAATGGAGCAGTGCTTCCGCGTGGTGCTGGCCAAGGCCAGCTGTCAGAACATCACCAGGGAGGAAGTGCATGCGCTGGTAGATGAGATTTTTTCAGAATATGAGACACAGGAGGAGTAAGATGCCGGAACAGTTTACAGAAAGTGCGAAGCAGGCGCTCAAACTGGCCAGACAGACGGCCAAGGCCTGCGGCCACAGTTATGTGGGTTCAGAACATCTTTTGCTGGGGCTTTTGAAGGAGACTCACGGGACAGCCGGAGTGCTGCTGCGGGAGGCCCAGGTAGAGGAGAAAAAGCTGCTGGAGCTGATGCGCCAGCTGATTGAGGAGGCTGCGCCCGTGGGTGTGGCAGATCGGGAAGGATATACGCCCAGAGCTCAGGGCATCCTGCAGAATGCCGTGGATGAGGCACACCAGTTTGGATCAGACAGGGCAGGCACAGAGCATATTCTGCTGGCACTTCTGAAGGATGTGGAGTGCGTGGCCACGCGTCTGCTTCATACGATGAATGTCAATTTGCAGAAACTGTACAGTAAGATTATGGATATCATGGGCGTGACAGACGAGAGATACAAAGATCTGATGAAAAATGTGCGGACAGCCGGCGAGAGCCCGCAAGCCGGGACCGGACTGCTGGATCAGTACAGCAGAGACCTGACCGAACAGGCCCGGGAAGGCAGGATTGATCCTATCGTAGGCCGCGGCCGGGAGATCCAGCGCATCGTGCAGATCTTAAGCAGACGGACAAAGAATAATCCCTGCCTGATCGGAGAACCGGGCGTGGGCAAGACGGCGATCGTGGAAGGTCTCGCGCAGCGCATTGTAGCCGGGGATGTGCCGGAACCGCTGCAGAACCGGAGAGTCGTATCGCTTGATATGGCAAGCATGGTGGCGGGATCTAAGTACCGCGGTGAGTTCGAGGAGCGGATGAAGCGCGTACTGGGAGAAGTGATGGAGAGCCAGGATGTGCTGCTGTTTATCGACGAGATCCACACAATTATCGGAGCCGGGGGCGCAGAAGGGGCGCTGGATGCATCCAACATCATGAAGCCGTTCCTGGCCAGAGGAGAGATCCAGCTGATCGGCGCGACTACTGTGGATGAGTACAGAAAGCATATCGAGAAAGACCCGGCGCTGGAGCGCAGATTCCAGCCGGTCATGGTCGAAGAACCCACGAAAGAGGAAACCATGGAGATCCTGAAAGGGCTGCGTCCGGTGTACGAGAAACATCACGGGGTGACGATTCCGGATGAGGTGATGGAGGCGGCAGTTTCTCTGTCTGTGCGTTATATTAATGACAGATTTCTGCCGGACAAGGCCATTGACCTGATCGATGAGGCCTGCGCGAAGCGGCAGCTGGGGCTGTACCATCTGCCGGAAAAGGTGCTGGAGCTGGAGAAAAAAGTAAATGAACTGGCAGTAAAGATGGAAGATCAGATCCGCGGCGGCGATTTTGAAGGGGCAAAAGAGACCCACAGGACGCTGGAGGAGCAGCGCAGAAAGTGTGAGCAGCAGAAAAATCAGGCCAGAAAACGGATCAGACATCATTCCATGGCAGTGTCAGAGGAAGATATTGCGGCGACAGTGGCTGACTGGACCGGGATCCCGGTACAGAGAGTGGCGCAGTCTGAGGGCAAGCGGCTGCTGAACCTGGACAAAGAGCTGCACCGCCGTGTCATCGGACAGGATGAGGCAGTGACCGCGGTGGCCAAAGCGGTGAAGAGAGGCCGTGCCGGACTGAAAGATCCGCGCAGACCGATCGGATCATTCCTGTTCCTCGGTCCTACAGGCGTGGGCAAGACGGAGCTGTCCAAGGCACTGGCGGAGACCGTGTTTGGCAGCGAGCAGGCCATGATCCGGGTTGACATGTCGGAATATATGGAGAAACACAGCGTATCCAAGCTGGTGGGATCACCGCCCGGATACGTGGGATATGAGGAGGGCGGACAGCTCTCAGAGAAGGTGCGCCGCCATCCTTATTCGGTAATTTTGTTTGATGAGATTGAGAAAGCGCATCCGGATGTATTCAATATTTTGCTGCAGGTGCTGGATGAAGGACATATCACAGATGCCCAGGGCCGCAAGGTAGATTTCAAGAATACGATTCTGATCATGACTTCGAATGCGGGAGCCCAGTCAGTGATCACGCCGAAACACCTCGGATTTGGCGCGGGCAATGATGAGAAAAAGAATTATGAGTCGATGAAGGGGAGCGTGATGGAGGAAGTACGCCGGCTGTTCCGACCGGAGTTTCTCAACCGTATCGACGATATTATTGTGTTCCATTCTCTGAACAAAGACCATATCCGCAGTATTGTCACCCTGCTGTTTACGGATCTGGAGAAGCGCTGCCTGGATCAGATGAATATCACGCTGAAAGTGCGCACCGCTGTGCGTGATCTGATTGCGGATAAGGGATTTGACCAGAAATATGGCGCAAGACCGTTAAAACGGGCGATCCAGAATATGGTGGAAGATCCGCTGGCAGAAGAACTTCTGGCAGGAAGAGTGAAGACCGGGGATCAGGTGACAGTGACGCTCACAAAAGATAAAATTACTTTTAAAGTTAAACGGAATGAGCTGGCAGAGTGAGAAAGTTTATGATATAATGACCTAAAGTACTGATACTAGATGATAAAGCAGGAGGGCATGAACAATGTCAGTAATCAAAGAACTGTTGCGTACAGAAGAAGATGGAACCATCAGTTTTGGAAATTATGAGCTGGATCAGAAGTCCAAGCTTTCAGATTTTGAGTATAACGGAGATGCTTACAAGGTAAAGACTTTTAGAGAGATCACCAAGCTGGAGAAAAATGGCATGCTGGTTTATGAGTCAGTGCCGGGTACAGCGGTGAGCCATTTTGCAGCAGACGCCGACAGCGTCAGCTTCACAGTAGATGGCCCGGAGGATGCACAGGTGATATTGGGCATGGAGGATGGCACAGAATATCATGTGACAATCGACGGAGCCGACATGGGCAGCATGAAGACGAACATGGGCGGCAAACTGGTACTGAGTGTAGAGATGGGAAAAGCAGATCAGGTACAGGTTAAAGTGACAAAATAAAACAGGAGCTTTGCTCGTACGGAGCGGCAGAATGAAGATAGCGCCGGTGAGGGGGAACCCGATCCGACGCTTATCCTGTTTTAATGGGAGGAAATCATGGCAAAAGCAAAGACAAGCATATTTTTCTGCCAGAATTGCGGGTACGAGTCGGCCAAATGGATGGGACAGTGCCCTGCCTGCAGGGAATGGAACACGTTTGCGGAGGAGCCGGTGGCACCGGTTCAGACGGCAGGCAGAGTGACAAAGGCTACGGCCCGCAGAGAGCCCCAGGCAAAACCGCGGCAGCTCTCAGAGATACGGATTGATGAGACTTCCAGAAAGACTACAGGCATGGCGGAGCTGGACCGGGTATTGGGAGGCGGTATTGTGGCGGGCTCCCTTGTGCTGGTGGGCGGCGATCCGGGGATCGGCAAATCCACGCTGCTGCTGCAGGTCTGCCGCAACCTCACCGCGGGCGGAGACAAAGTGCTGTATGTTTCCGGTGAGGAGTCGCAGCAGCAGATCAAGCTGCGGGCTAACCGTATGGGAAAGTTTTCCGATCAGCTGCTGATCCTGTGTGAGACCAATCTGGAAGATATCCGCGAGACGATCCAGCGGGTACAGCCCCCTGTTGTAGTGATTGATTCTATTCAGACCATGTACAATGAGTCCGTGAGCTCTGCGCCGGGCAGCGTGTCGCAGGTGCGGGAGTCTACAGGGGTTCTGATGCAGATTGCCAAGGGGCTTGGCGTGACGATTTTTATCGTGGGACATGTGACAAAGGAAGGCGTGGTGGCAGGCCCCAGGGTGCTGGAACACATGGTGGACAC